>CAZXHW010000990.1:0-2916 GCA_964639915.1 uncultured Heliomicrobium sp. | reverse complement strand
TCAAAGAACGGAGAGTGGCAGAAATGCCTTGCTCCCAGATTCGGCTATTGAGCCAACTTGTTAACTGCTAAAACTTGAAAGGACCACTCGTATGAGACGTCTTTATTTGCTTATCTTGCTATCAGTCATTCTTCTTAACGGCTGCGCGAAAATCGTTGTCGTGAACGTGCCCAAGGCAAAACCACAAAACGACGGTGTATTTTATGCTCTGCCTAAGACAGTTGTTCGGGTTAATTTGGTAGTTGAAAAGGTGGAAAACAAGGCTGCTCCCTTCGCCGAGTTCGCTGAAATCTTCGCGCCTGGCAGCGAGACGGTTTGCAAAGCCCCGATTTGCACTGAAGAAGAGAAAAAGTTTTATCGCATGAAGCGGGGGGCGACAATGACGACATTCGGCGAGCCGGACCCAGAGCATGTGTACATGGTCAAGTTCATAGGGCGCGGGGAACTCGATCAGTCAGTAACAATGCAGTGGAACGAAGCTGGCGTAATTACGGGAGCGGAAGCGAAAGTAACAAATCGAACGATTGATATAGCAGTTTCTAGTCTGAAATTTGCTGCTGGACTAAGTACGAGATTTGCTTCTGGATCAGCCACCGATAACGTCACAGTTCCCTCGAAGTGCGATGACCCAACCTCAACCGATGAATGGGTGCTTCCAATTTTGGGGAAATATCCAAATAACGCGGCGAAATCCCAACTAATTTATAACTACTGCGGCATCCCATGCGATAAACGTGAGTCTTGGGGTAACTACGATGGGCTGTTGGCGCGAGCAACTAAGGCTCACTATCAAGAAGTTTTCCCTCTCGAAAAGAAACGCGAGGACCTACAAGTAGATAAACCTTATTACGACCCAGCTTCTCTCATAAAGGATCTCGACGTGCTTATAGAGAGAAAGATACGCGTGCTCTTTTTGGGCACACAAACAATCACGCCTTGGGAGAGCGTGTTTGAAGTGCGTGATTTTGTGGCCGGTTCAATGCCGAGGCCGACCACCTTGTTGCGTCTTAACAAGGCGAAAGGGTTTTGCGTCCAAGAAGACCTGCTTGCGCCGGGCGTGAAACCAGTTCCAGGTAAAGATTTGATTACAGGAGATGAGTGCGCAAATGCCCTTGATGTGAGCCTGAAGCTCGATTTTTACCCTGCGCAAACCAGCCAACTGTTCGATGTTGTGAGAACTAATGCGGCGATTAACGAGAACGGAGAACGCAGCTTTCGCTACCGCATTCCCGCGCAAGTGAAGGCCGAAGTCACATATAACAAGAGTGTGTTTGGAGCAGGAGTAATGGCCATTGCGCAACTTGGAACGATTGCTTCGCTGCCAGCCAAGCGCAACAGCAAGACCCTCGCATATGACCTGAAATTCGTCGAGGCGACCGGCGCGCTCAAGAGCTTTACGCTTGGCACTACCGGCGGCATTGACAGTGGCGTGATTGACCAACTCAGCACTGTCAGTAACAGCATTGTGGACGCGCGCAGTAAAGCCCGTGACAATGAAGCAGCCTCACAAGACGAACTCAATATCCTTAAGCGTGAGGCAGAAATTCTTAAGCTGCGCGACCAAATCTGCGAACTGCGGAAGAAGAATGGGTTGACGTGTGAGATTCAACAATAGGAGGGACATCCATGCCTGACTCGACTACCAATCCTATTCAACCTCTGGAAGGCAAGACCTCAATAGACAAGGAAATGTTTTTTGAACCGGAGTTGCTTTCCTACGAGGCGGCGCGACGGGGGGCGGTTTATATCGCCGACAAGCTAAGCCCAAAAATCGGCGTCAACGCCGCCAAGCTACCTAACATAGCGATTGTTGACGAAGCCTTCCTGGCCGACCTCGCCAATCTTGAAGCGGTGTACCTGATGCTTGATGGATTGAAGCGGGATTACGAGGCTCTGGCCGCCAGTATTCAACCACCCGCCATTCAACCACCCGCACCTGAGTTGCTGAATGCAGCGCCGCTGGCGACGCCGGCAGTGCTGCCAGCGTTGGCGGCGCTGACCAGTGGACTGAACGCCACGTTGGGATTATTGAGCCTTTTTCGCGAAGACACGGAATTCCACGGACGAAAGACAAGCGTTGACCCTACCGCCTTCCAACTTATGCTGGCGGGCAAGCTAAAAGCCAAGCACGGCGAAACGGTTCGAGTGATGCTGCCACGGTTGCTAACGCCCAGCGTGAAGACTGATCAAGAGAACTCGCTGCGCGCCCGTCTGGCAGCGGTGCATGAAGCGAAGCAGGAAGTTTGGGATGGAATAAAACCAATGGTTGTGGATCTGGCGCGTCTTGAAGCCGACCTTGACGCAGCAGCTCGCGCTGGCGATCAGGCTAAGGTTGACCAGTTGAGCCAGCAATTGACATCACTCCGGCGCAAGCTTGATCCAATAGCTAACCCTTTGTCGCGGCTCGACGCGCAGCTCAGTGAACTGGAAACGCAGTGGCAGCGGATTGATGAGAAGACCGGCCTGGCTCCACTGGCGCGGCTGCTGCGCGCGGAAGCGATACGCGATCTCAAACCACACTACGTTTACGCTTCAGTAGTGTCAGCGGGTGGCAGTTACCGCATCCGGCGTAGTTTGTGGCGGACATTGTTCTGCGGCGATGGCCTCAGTTTTTCGGGCGGCGTGATAGTGATGTGGGCATTACTTGGTAGCGACGGCTCAATTCACGATAGTGGGGCGGAGCGGCACTTGATGCCATTTCAACGTTTCCCGTACACAACGGCTTTGGAAGCCGACTTCTCAGTGGGCAATATCTCACAGTCAATCCAATGAGCGCAGAGAGGAGAGTCGCAAGTGATAGTGAGTGATGAAATCAATTTGCTGGTGGAAGAGATGAAAAGGCGCAGTGGGGATATTCATTCTTACTGGTCGCAGTCATCATCTTCGTCTTCAGCAAGCGCAATGGATGCGGGCAAC
>CAZXHW010000989.1:0-2921 GCA_964639915.1 uncultured Heliomicrobium sp. | reverse complement strand
CAGCGCAAGCCGTCGTCGGCAATGCCACGACGCTGAATGCGGCAGCAAATGGCTTCCTGACCTTCTGGCCAAGCGGTGCCAATCAACCGTTTATCGCCACTTCAAATTACCGAACCGGCATCACGTTCAACCGTCACTTCACGACCGGCTTGGGTTCGGATGGCGCCTTCAAACGCTTTGCCCTGAGCACGACGGATTTGGTGATTGACCTATGCGGCTATTTCGCGCCGTAACGCGAAACGCAGAGTTCGCACAATCAGCCAATTTTCCAGGGAGAGCGTTTGGACAAACGCTCTCCCTTTCTTTTTCTTGTAAAAAATTGACGAGCTTTATCAGGGCAGGCTATAAATTAAAGCAATTCTTGAGCACCTCATTACAAGTTTGATGGTTTACCCGATGCTGATTGCCTGTCGCTTGAAATATCTCTTTCCAGCTTTTTTTCTGCCCGCGCTATTTTGCGCCCTGCTTGGCTCCACTGCCTTTGGGCAATACCGATTTGATACCTGGACAACCGAACAGGGCCTGCCGCAAAACTCCGTCATATCCATCACGCAAACGCGGGATGGGTATCTGTGGCTGGCGACTTACAATGGCTTGGTGCGCTTTGACGGCGTGCGCTTTACTGTCTTTGACAGAAACAACACCCAATCTTTCCTCACCAGCCGCATTTCGGAGCTTTACGAAGATCGTAGCGGCGCGCTTTGGGTCAGCACTGTGATGGGTGGTGTATTGCGTTATCAACACGGTGTTTTCAGCGCCTTTACCCAGCAGCAAGGCTTGCCGAACGACAACATCATCGGAGTGCAGGGCAGCCCTGAGGGAGTGCCGCTAATTTTCACCGAAGCGGGCGGGGTTTGGTGGCGTGAAGGCCGGTTTGTTCCCTATGAAACGCGAGGCTCATTCGAGCAACTTTGGGTTCATCTGGGCCAGTCCGGCACGCATTGGCTGGCTGACAAAAGCGGCTTGCACGCGAAGCGGAATGGACAGAGCACTACCTATTCGCTCCCAATAGACTTGGCGCTGTTGCCGCTGGCCAAAATGTACGAAGACCGCAGCGGAGCCCTGTGGATCGCTCCCCCACGGCACGGCATGTTCAAAATCAAAGACGGCACTGTCGCCGACTACACGAAACAGCTTAAGCTCGCCTCCACAGCAACGGTGCTTCGGATTTTGGAGGATCAAGACGGAAGCTTATGGTTTGGCACGCTTGATGCGGGACTGGTTCATTTCAAAGAGAATTTGAAAGAAGCCACGATTTACTCAACGGCCAATGGGCTTTCCAGCAATGGGATTCGCGGACTGTGCCAGGATCGCGAAGGCACATTGTGGATTGGAACGGATGGCGGCGGACTGAACCGGATGACGCGGCAATTCATCTCCGGTTACGCTGAGGCCCAAGGATTGGCCGGGAGCGTCGTGCATGGGTTGTTGGAAGATCGCGAAGGCAATGTCTGGGTGGCAACGCAATCAGGGTTAGGCAAAATCACCCAAGGTCGCGTAACGAATTATGCGCATGGCAATGGTCAAGGGAAATTACCACTGCGCGGCGGCTTGCAGGTATTGCACGAAGATCGCGCCGGACGTTTGTGGATTGGCGGTTGGGAAGGTTTGTGCTTTTTCAAAGACGGTGCCTTTTCAACAGTCGTTCCGAACCTCAACGTTCACGCCATTCACGAAGACCTGCACGGCGCGCTTTGGGTCGGCACACATTACGGACTGGTCAAATTCAAAGACGGCGTTCAGGTTAAGTACACCACCAAAGACGGACTGCCCAGTAACATCATCCGGGTCATTCATGAAGACCAGTCTGGCGCGCTTTGGCTCGGCTCTGAAGAAGGGCTGGTGAAATTCCAAAACGAACGCTTTACGATTTTCACCACCCAGAATGGCCTGGCCAATAACCGCATTTGGTCAATTCACGAAGATGCCGAAGGTGTGTTGTGGCTGGGAACTTTTGATGGCGGATTAAGCCGTTACAAAGATGGACGCTTTACCAGCTATACGACGGCCCAGGGGCTTTACAACAATGGCGTCTTTCAAATTCTGGAAGACGAGCGCGGGTATTTGTGGATGAGCTGTTATCGCGGATTGTATCGCGTCAGCAAACAGCAACTGAATGCCTACGCCGCAGGTGAAATTACCAGCCTTACCAGCACGGCGTATGGCAAAGATGAAGGCATGCTCAGCGCCGATTGCAATGGCGGACGCCAACCTTCCGGCATAAAAACGAAGGACGGAAAACTCTGGTTTGCCACGCTGCGGGGCGTCGCCGTGGTCAATCCGGATGTAATGCCCACCAATCCGCTGCCGCCGCCAGTCTTGATTGAAAGTGCCTTGCTTGACCGCACGCAAGCAGATATGACGCACGCGGTGCGCGTAGAGCCTGGCCAATCCAATCTCGAAATCAACTTCACTGCACTGAGCTTTATCAAAGCCGAGCAAACCCGCTTCAAATACCAAATGGTCGGACAGGATACAGGCTGGATTGACGCCGGCACGCGACGCGCAGCCAATTACTCCTATTTGCGCCCCGGCCAATACACTTTCAAAGTTATCGCCGCCAACAGCGATGGCGTTTGGAACATAGCAGGCGCGGAATTGCGAGTGACGGTGTTGCCCGCGTTTTATCAAACCTGGTGGTTTCGGTTGTTATTGATAGTAAGTTTATTTGGAAGCATCGGGCTGATCTTCAAACGGCGGCTGGATCGTGCCCACCACGCCCGCCGCATGCAGGAAGCCTTTTCGCGCCAGTTGATCGAATCGCAGGAACAGGAGCGCAAGCGCATCGCCGCGGAATTGCACGACAGTTTGGGGCAAAATCTGCTGGTCATCAAAAACTGGGCCCTGATGGGATTGAACACCGCCAATGATGAAAACCCAACGCGCGAACATTTGAACGAAATTTCCGACGCCGCGACACT
>CAZXHW010000988.1:0-2925 GCA_964639915.1 uncultured Heliomicrobium sp. | reverse complement strand
TCGCCGAACTTTTCGGAACAGAATTCAGCACAGGCAAATAAGGAAAAGATACTGTATGTTGGATGCCAATCGAAAACCAAAAGGCACCGACCCGACATCTAGCACCCAGCCTCTGGCACCTAATTATGAATTGGCTTGTCTCTACTTCTCTAAAACTCCGCCTCGTGGTTATTGCGCTGGCGATCCTGCTGATGATCGTCGGCGTGCGCGTGATTCAAACGACTCCGTTGGATGTTTTCCCGGAATTCGCGCCGCCGCTGGTCGAAATCCAAACCGAAGCTCCGGGCCTTTCCACCGCTGAAGTCGAAAGCCTGATTTCCGTCCCCATCGAAAACGCATTGAATGGCACGGCCAAGCTGAAAACCTTGCGGTCGAAATCCGTGTTGGGTTTGTCGTCGGTCGTTTTGATTTTCGACACGGATACCGACTTGATGCGGGGGCGGCAAATCGTTCAGGAACGCCTGGCGTTGGTTGCACCGCAACTTCCCACTGCCGCCAAAGCGCCGGTTATTTTGCAGCCGCTGTCTTCCACCAGCCGCGCGATGAAAATCGGCGTGTCTTCGCAAAAACTTTCGCAGATGGAATTGACGACGCTTGCGCGCTGGACGATTCGTCCTCGGTTGATGGCTGTTCCGGGAGTGGCCAACGTCGCCATCTGGGGGCAGCGCGACCGGCAGATTCAGGCGTTGGTTGATCCTGACCGCTTGCAAGCACACGGTGTAACGCTCGAAGAAGTTCTAAAAGCCACACGCGATGCCGTCGCTGTCGGCGCAGGTGGTTTCGTTGATACGCCCAACCAGCGACTGGCCGTCACGCATGCGGCTGCGATCGTCAAACCTGAAGATTTAGCGCGAATCCCTGTAGCGTATCGTCGCGGCTCGCCGCTGCCGCTCGGTGCAGTGGCCGAAGTCGTCGAAGGCTTTCCACCTCCAATCGGCGACGCCGTCATTAATGATGGGCCAGGCTTGTTGTTGATCGTGGAAAAACAGCCCGAAGGCAATACGCTGGACGTGACCCGCAATGTCGAAGCCGCTCTGAATGCTTTGCGCCCGGGATTGAAGGAAGTTGAAGTGGATTCGACCATTTTCCGTCCGGCGACCTTCATTGAAACGGCGCTGAAAAATCTTCGCAGCGCGCTGCTGATTGGCTGCTTACTGGTGATCGTTGTGCTGGTGGTGTTTTTGTTTGAGTGGCGAACTGCGTTAATCAGTTTGCTGGCGATTCCCCTGTCGCTGATGGCGGCGGCGATGGTTCTGTATTACCGAGGTTTTACGATCAACACGATGGTCATCGCCGGATTGGTCATTGCGCTTGGCGAAGTCGTGGACGACGCCATCATTGACGTTGAAAACATCGTTCGGCGATTGCGGCTGAACCGCGAACTGGAAAATCCCGAACCGGCGCTGAGCGTTGTGCTGAAAGCCTCGTTGGAAGTCCGCAGCGCGATTGTTTATGCCACGCTGATTGTCGTGCTGGTTTTCGTGCCGATCTTCTTTCTGGACGGATTGTCTGGATCGTTTTTCCGGCCACTCGCGATTTCGTATGTGCTGGCGGTGCTGGCTTCGCTGGGAGTGGCGCTGACGCTGACTCCGGCGTTGTCATTGTTGCTGCTGCCGCAAGCCGTCAAAAACCACAAAGCCGAACCGCCGCTGACTCGATGGTTGAAACGCAGCTATCGAAGCATTTTGGCAAAGCTGGTTTCAAGCTGGCGGTTTGCCGTCGCCACGTTGCTGGTCTTTCTCATTGCGACCGCTGCCGTCGTTCCGTTGCTTGGCGAAGAGTTTCTGCCCAACTTCAAGGAAACTGATTTTCTGATGCACTGGGTGGAAAAACCTGGCACTTCGCTGGAAGCGATGCAGCGCATCACCGCCCGCGCCAGCAAGGAGCTTCGGGCGATCCCAGGCGTTCGCAACTTCGGATCACACATTGGCCGCGCCGAAGTCGCGGATGAAGTCGTTGGCCCGAACTTCACGGAACTTTGGATCAGCATTGACCCGAATGCGCCTTATAACGCGACCGTTTCGAAAATTCAGGAAGTCGTTGACGGTTATCCGGGCTTGACGCGCGATCTGCTGACGTACCTGAAAGAACGCATCAAGGAAGTGTTGACCGGCGCAGGCGCTTCCGTCGTCGTCAGAATTTACGGCTCAGATTTGGCCGTGCTGCGCGACAAAGCCGCCGAAGTTAGCAAAACCATCGGCGGCGTTTCCGGCGTCACCAACCTGAAAGTTGAACAGCAGGTTCTGGTTCCTCAATTGGAAGTGAGGGTGAAATCCGATGCGGCGTTTCGCTTCGGGTTGACGCCGGGCGTCGTACGTAACGCGGCGACGACATTGATCAAAGGCACAAAAGTCGGCGAGCTTTACCAGAACCAACAGATCAATGACGTAGTGGTTTGGGGCACGGCGAATTCCCGAACGGACATCGAATCCTTGCGGCGATTGCGATTCGCTTTGCCCAGCGGCGGAGACATTCCCTTGGGCGACGTCGCCGACATTCAAATCGTCCCGACACCAAACGTCATTCAGCACGAAGGCGCTTCGCGGCGGATTGACGTGACCTGCGACGTCAAAGGCCGCGACCTTGGCAGCGTCGCTCGCGAGATCGAAACCAAGGTCAAAGCCCTTCCGTTCGACCGCGGCTACCACCCGGAATTTCTTGGCGAATACGCCGCGCGGCAACAATCACGCAATCGGCTGCTGTGGCTTTCGGGCTTGTCACTGCTGGGAATTTTGTTGCTGCTGCATACGGATTTTCGCTCGGCGCGATTGGTAACGCTGGTGTTCGTCAGCCTGCCGTTTGCGCTGATTGGCGGTGTTGCGGCAACGCTATTGACCGGCGGGATTCTGTCGCTGGGTTCGCTGATTGGATTCGTGACGGTACTGGGCATCGCTGCTCGCAACGGCATCATGCTGGTGAGCCATT
>CAZXHW010000987.1:0-2926 GCA_964639915.1 uncultured Heliomicrobium sp. | reverse complement strand
ATACTCGTCAAGATTTAGCGTGTCTTGTCGAATATCTGCAAAGACAGGACAAGCCCCTCTGAGAACAAACGCATTAATTGTTGAGACAAAGGTAAAAGATGGGACGATCACTTCATCGCCTGGCTGAATATCCAGTAACAAGGCGGCCATTTCCAGGGAGTGAGTGCAAGAGGTCGTTAGCAATGCCTTCTTGACGCCCAAGGACTCTTCAAGAAGGCGGTGGCACTGCTTCGTAAATTCTCCGTCACCGGAAATGTGGCCATTTGCCGCAGCTTGTGCGATGTATTCCAGTTCCTTGCCAACAAGGCTTGGCCGATTAAAAGGGATTTTGATTTCCGTTTGAGGAGTCATTGAAATGCAACTAAAACCATTTGTGGTACCACAACCCAAATTGGCACGTTCGAAATCCCGATGATTGATATAGCCGTTGTGCCGTTATATTGCGCCCCTGAGTAACTACCCGGACTTCTTCCGCACCTGATGCAAAGAAAAAATGCTGAGAAGCTAGAACAAGTTGCCTGCCGAAGCCTTTGCCTTGAACTTCGCTTTTCAATGCAATCAAGCCTATGCGACCAACGTTCGCGCTGTCGAATTGACAGGTGATAAAACCAGCAATGTCTCTGCCGTTCATGGCAACAAACACCTTATGCGAATCATTTTGGCAGCTTCCAGTGATCCAGGTCTTGTAAAGCTCTGCAACTCGATCAGGTTCAAAATGCCTGTCAAAACTAAAGCGGGTGCCAGCAAATTTTTGACAAGCAATTTGTTGTAGTTCAGCCAGATCACTCTCTTGAAATTCGCGTACGAAGCTTTGCGGCTGCGAAACACCTATCACCTTCCAGTTCAATTCAACCCTGATGTCTACGAAATGAAATTCTGCCTCTTCGATCAACTCCAACGTGACATCATCATCGGGCGCACCAAGAAAATAAAGACATTCAATTCCCTGCGCAACGCACCAGCTTAACGATTTCTCCAAGGCCTGACGATCCAGCTTATTTTGCTCAATGCGAGCGATCCGGTGACCGAAAAATTGACTGTCCCATTCAAGCGTTCGACAAATGTTAGTCATGGGGTAAAAGTGATTGATAAAGCTCTACATACTTTTGAGCAATTGAACTAGGTAAATGTCTTTCTCTTGCTCTAAGAAAAGCCGCGTCGCAGACCGGCTGTCCGTTATCAGTCTCAAGTAAGGATAAAATTCCTAAGGCAAAGTCATGAGTATCAGCTAGATGTGCCAGATACCCGGTTATCCCGGATTCAATCAGGTCTGGAGCTCCGCCAGTATTGAAAGCAACGACAGGAGTTCCGCACATCATCGCCTCGGGAATCATCATTGGGCCGGCATCTTCAAGGGATGGACATACAAAGATGTCTGCTGCTTGATAGGCCAATGCCAGCGTTAATTCGTCATGCAGGTGGCCGACATATTTTCCTTCAAAGGGTAAATTGTCGGCCAACTGTTTCCCATTTAGACCAGCTATCAGCAAATAGACGGCATCCTTAAGCTTTGGCGAGGAAGCCTGATTTGCAACCAACCGTATCGAATCCAGCAGTTGTGACATGCCTTTACGGCGATCCTCCAGATATGTAGCGCCAAAAAAGATAACTTTCCTGTCCTGAGGCAGATGCAATAAGTCGCGAGCGATGCTTCGATCAAACGGCCGAAAAATTTGCGGGTCAATGGGGTACGGAATCAGGTCGCAGCGGTGATGGTGAAACAACGAGCTTTCTTGAAGCCGCTCTCTTCCCCAGCTTGTTGGCGCAACAAAACAAATCGGCAAATCGGCAAGCAAATCCTTTTTTCGCTGCCAGACAACGTGCGAATGGTCGCGGGAATGAGAAGGAGTAAGTTGTGGACAATTTCCGCATTCCTGCTTGAAGCCTTCGCAGCCAAAAGAGTAATGACACCCGCCAGTTAAAGGTTCTTGATCCGCCATCACCCAAACAATAGGACACCGATAAGTTTCGTAAAGCTGGCGAATTGCTTTTACGTCCAGAAAGCCATTGATCCAATGCAGACAAATGATCTCAGGAGATTCTGTTTGGGTCGCGAGTAAAGGCTGGAGATTGATCTGAGATTTAGCGTCAAAATTGAATGTGTAATTGGCGACTGGTTGGGAACGACGTAAACCAGGAAAGAGGGTTTGCAGACGCTCAAATCTTGACTTCCAAGATCCGAGCTCGACTAACGGTGCCTGAACAACACTTTCGTCGTCTGATTTTTTATGCAATACGATCATCCGGGACTGATGCCCGGCTTCTCGCAAAGCCGTATGTAAACGGTAGGCGGCTTTCGCAGCTCCGCCCGTAATATCTTCAGTCGAAAAGTGCAGAATTCGCATTCACCAGTTAGATAGCCAGCCCGAATTTTCTGGCGATGCGCGTCGCGATATTCGCTGGCGGCGGCTTGCGCCATCCTTCCGTGACGCAGAAATTTTCCTGAATCAAATTGTCTATTTCTGTGCTGTGAAACACAAAAGGCGGATGTTTGAGCGGGAGTTCAATTCCAGCGGTTTGCATATTTGAATACGGCCCGCTGCCAAAAGTGTGAGTCGCGTCTTCGCCGAAGCCTATGTTTGAAATCAGATTTGCATCCGGAAAAACGCGAAACCCGCTGTTGATCCAACATGCAAGCAACCATTGATAGTCCCAAATATCGTCGGCTCTGCTATCGTAAACATGCTGAAATTTTTCCTTCCAATACTGACAGTGAACCGGATCAGGAAACATCTGCTCCAGAATTTTCGCTTCGCATACCATTGGCCACAATTTCATATCGTAATCAAAATGTTTCCAGGCCCGCCGCCACGAAGCCCAGCCCCAGGAACTTCCGAAACGAGAAAAATGATAACTCTGCAATGGCGACTTCAACTCTCCCATAAAATTGACGCCCCCAACCATCATGACGCGCTCATCTTCACGG
>CAZXHW010000986.1:0-2928 GCA_964639915.1 uncultured Heliomicrobium sp. | reverse complement strand
TGGCGCAGTTGCCAGCAAATCCCTGGGCGACAACAAGGAAGCTCGGGTGGTGGTGATTGGCGATTCTGACTTTGCAGCGAATCAGGCGTTCCGGGTTTCCCGTAATGGCGATTTGTTCATGAACTCGATCAACTGGTTGGCACAGGACGAAGACCTGATTTCCATTCGCCCGAAAACGGCCACCAACCGCAGCGTGACAATGAACGCCGAACAACAGAACACGTTCTGGATTCTGGTCGTCATCTTTTTGCCGCTTGCGGCGCTGGGCATTGGCGCTTTTGTTTGGTGGAAACGCAGATAGGTGAGTAGTCGGTAATCGGTAGACGGGAGTCGGTAGCTTTCGCTCGACTCGCCAAATGCTCAGTGTTTACAAAACTACCAGAGACTTGATTACCGGCTACCTTCTACTTGATTACCGACTACCGATTACCGACTACTCAAAGAAACCATGAAACGCAGTACACTCCTCTTACTCCTGGCCGCTCTCGTTGGCGGCATTCTCGTTTACTTTTTGGAATTCAAACCCGGCAAACCGCGTGACGAAGGAACTGACAAACCTTCCGCTGAAAAGACTTCAAAAGAAGCATTTAGCTTCAAGCGCGAAGACATTGTCGGCGTGACGTTGATGCGCGGTTCTGAAACCGTCGCCTTGGAAAGTCAGGGAGACAAATGGCTGGTGAAACAGCCGACTGAAGGTCCAGCAGACGAAGCGGCAGTGAATTCCCTGATCGGCGACATCGTCAGTGCGCGGGTTGAACGCGAATTTGCCAATCCTTCGGCTGACGCCCTAAAAGAGTATGGGCTGGCAACTCCGGCGGTGAAGCTGGAAGTAAAGCTGAAAGACGGCAAGACTCACAAAATCGAATTGGGCGGAAAAGATCCGCTGGGTTCGTCCGCTTATGCCCGCTTCGATGGAGCAGCCAACGTTGCCATCATCGGCGCTGGCTTGCTGACCAGCGCGGACAAACCATTAAAAGACTGGCGTGATCGTTCCCTGCTTGGCGCCAGCGAATACGACATTACTTCAGTCAAAGTCACCAACGAAAACGGCAGCTTCGAGCTTGGCAAAAAAGACGCCGACTGGGTGATTACTGCGCCGATTTCCAGCGACGCAGAAGCCAGCGAAGTCAACACGTTGATTGGCGATCTGACTTCGGCCAAAGCTGCTGATGTCGTCAGCGAATCTCTCGACGATGCGGCGAAATATGGTCTGGACAAACCCAAAATCACCGTCACGACCAAAACTGCCAGCGGTGAAAAAGGACTTCAAATCAGCGGAAAAGTTGAGGACCAGTATTACGCCAAGGTCAATGGCAGCAATCAGGTTCTGAAACTTGAGCCTTCGCTGTACGACAAGCTCAACATCAAGCTGGCCGCGCTTCGCAGCAAACAAATTATCAAACTGAAACGCGAGGATTTGTCGCGTTATGAGCTGAAGAATGAACATGGCAAGCTGATCGCGGAAGCCAAAGACGATAAGTGGCTTGTGGTTGAACCTGCCGATAAGAAAGGCAAGGAAGCGCAACCGTTCAAACTCTTCACGCCGTTTGAATCGAAAGCGTCGGAAATTGTGGACAAAGTGACTCCGGCGATCAGCGCCAAACTCGCCAAACCGGCTGCCGAACTTCGTTTGACGGAGAAAACCGGCAAAACGACGGTGGTAAAAATCTCGCAAGCCGACGGCGATAATGTCTACATTCGCGTCGAAGGCCGCCCGGAAATTTTCAAGCTGGGCAAAATGATGCTGGAAAGCTTCAACTTCAAGATCGAAGACGCGATCCAGCCATAGACCTTGAAAATCTATAGCCGCAGATCACGCAGATAAACGCAGATGTTTTGATCCGCGTTTGTCTGCGCGGTCTGCGGCTTTTCTTTTTCTGGCATTTGTCATTGAAGAGGAATAAACCTCGTCTCCAAAGGCATATAAAGATCGCTTCCGAAAAACTGCTATGAAAAGATCGGTTGCCGCAGATCAATACAGGTAAACGCAGATTGTTTTGATCGGCGCTTGTCTGCGTGATCGGCGGCTTTTTCATTTCTGGAGGCCGAAAGAATGCAACTCATTTCTGTCAATGTTGGTTTGCCACGCGAGGTCATTTGGAAAGATAGGATCGTTACGACCGGCATCTTCAAGGAACCGATCAGCGGTCGTGCCAAAGTTCGTCGCTTGAATATCGAAGGCGATGGGCAGGCCGACTTGACGGTTCATGGCGGCGCTGAAAAAGCCGTCTATGTTTACCCATCGGAGCATTACGAATTCTGGCGAGGGGAATTGCCTCAGATGCAGTTGGATTGGGCGGCATTCGGCGAAAACCTGACGGTTGAAGGCTTGTTTGAAGACCAAGTCAATATTGGTGACCGCTTTCGCATTGGTTCAGCAGAATTTCAGGTTACTCAGCCGCGATTTCCCTGCTACAAACTTGGCCTGAAGTTCGAGCGGGACGATATGGTCAGGCGCTTTTTAGTCAGTCGCCGCACGGGCCTGTATATGGCCGTAACCGCAGAAGGCGAGCTTGGCGCAGGTGATCCGATTGAATTGCTCAGCCGCGATCCCGGCAACATCACAGTTTCCAACATCATCAGCCTGTATGTGGATAAAAATACAGATTTCGACCTGATGCGGCGCGCCGTTCAGGTTGAAGCGTTGGCGGAAGGCTGGAAAAGCCATTTTCTGGAAAAGCTGGCGGAACACTGATTTTCTCAACAAGGCGCGAAGGTAAACACAATCACGCCAATCACAAACCACAGCGCGGCATAAATCATTCCGTAGCCGATGAACTCACGGAAACTGACGCGAGCGATTCCCGCAACAATCATTGCCCAGAACGGCGTCGTCAAATTCCCCATGTGATCGCCCACGCTTAGCGCCAACAACCCTCGTTGAACTGATACACCAACGGCCATTGCGGCTTTGGAAGTCACAAAGCC
>CAZXHW010000985.1:0-2933 GCA_964639915.1 uncultured Heliomicrobium sp. | reverse complement strand
AGTGGCGACCCGTACGGGATTTGAACCCGTGTTACCGCCGTGAAAGGGCGATGTCCTGGACCGGGCTAGACGAACGGGTCGCAAGATCGTTTAGAGAATCAATGAACTGAATTACTTACGCGGCTCTCAAAACGAAGGCGGGATCATACTGGCCAACCCTTGGTTCGTCAAGACGTTGACCAAATCATTTTTTGCTGCTGGCCAAGCTTTACGCTTGGAACTCCGCTGGCCTACACTGGGATCAAATTTAGGCAAGGAGCCTTGGAGTCCATGAAAAGAACGTTGACTTTGGTTTGCGCGGTTTGCGTTGCAGCCGTTTTGTCCCTGGCGATGTCCGCCGGGCCTCCCAAACGGCCACATATTGTTTTTGTCAGCGGCGATCACGAATATGGTTCGGAAGACACTTTTCCAATTCTCGCCGCAGAACTGGAAAAGAATTATGGGATGCAAACGACTGTGCTGAAATCCTCTCCCGACGAAAATGCGGAAGTAAACATTCCTGGCCTGGAAGCTTTGGCGCAAGCGCATGTGGCAGTTTTCTTTTTACGCTGGCGGCGTTTGCCAGCCGCCCAGGTTGAACTTATCCGCAAATACCTGAACTCTGGTCGGCCTGTCGTGGCATTCCGCACAACTTCGCATGCGTTCAATTACCCAAAAGGCCATCCGATGGAGGTTTGGAATTCCTTTGCGCCGGATTATCTTGGCGCTCCGCCGGGGTGGGGAAACGGCCATTATCATTACGGCCACAAATCCAGCACCGATGTTCGCATTATTCCCGAAGCCGCGACCGATCCGATCCTGACCGGCATAGACAATACGTTCCACGTGCGTTCATGGCTTTATCACGTGTTGCCGTACCCACCGTCGGATGCAAAACAGCTCTTGATGGGCCGAGCCGTGGATCCGGAGAAAAAAGACGCTGTCGAAAACCCTGTCGCCTGGACGTGGAAAAATAAAATCGGAGCCAAGGCCTTTTTCACGACGCTTGGGCATCCGGAAGATTTTCAGGTTGAAGCCTTTCAGCGACTGGTTATCAATGGAATTCACTGGGCGGTTGGCAAACCCATTCCGAAAAAGTGGGCAGGGAAGTTCAATGTGGATGTGAAATATCACGGGATCAGACCGACCAGCGCTACTTCAAAACCCTGAGTTGCCGACTTTCATGAAAACGCGATATGCTCCAGGCAAGAGGTGATCTTATGACTGTTCAGATCGAAGTTCGACCAGAGACCGCAGCTAAATTTCAAGCAATGGCAGCAGCGCAGAATCTTTCGATTCAGGAGTATCTGGAGAAACTGGTCAGTGATCTTGTTTCGGCTGAAAACGGCAACCCAGCAGCGCAACCCCAGGAAAAATCACCTTATGAACTCGGCAAAGATTTTATCGGCTCAATTGACAGCAGCATAATTGATTCTGATACCAAACCTCACAAAACTGCGTTTGGTGAACTTTTGGTCGAAAAATACAAGAAACAAGGGCTGAAACTGCCATGACGCTTATTGATGCAGGCCCATTGATTGCGTTGATTGATAAAGCGGACGAAGAAAATCACCGAAAATGCCTTGCTGCTTTTCAATCTCTCAAAATCTCTCCTATCACGACGTGGCCTTGTGTTGCCGAAGCGATATATTTGCTAGGGCAAATCAATGGCTGGCAAGCACAGAAAAAGCTACTGGGTTTGTTGATGAGTGGTTCTGTCAAAGTTCACAACTCTGACGAAAACGAATTACAACGTATCTACGACCTGATGGAACAGTATCAAAATGTTCCGATGGATTTAGCCGACGCTTCTCTTGTTTCGCTTGCCGAGCTTCATAATGTTCGTCACATCCTCACACTTGACGGTGACTTTTTTATATACAGGATCAATGGGAAAGATTCTTTTGAAGTGATTCAACTTTAAAAGACGTTTTTTGAACCACACGGTTATTTTGGCAGTACCAAGGCAAAGAAATGAAACGAACTTTTATTTTTAGTTTGGTTGTTGCGCTGGTGACGAACGGCATTGCTGTGAGCGCTCAGACAAAAAAGCGTCCAGCCAAATCGGAAACCGCAAAAACTGCACCAGAAAAGCCTGCGTTTGACGCTGAGCGGTTGGCACGTCTTTCTGAGCGAATGAAATCGTTCGTTGAGAAAGGCCGCACAGCCGGAATGGTTACTCTGCTGGCGCATAAAGGGAAGGTCGTGCAGCTTTCGGCCATTGGCTTACAAGACATTGAGAGCCAGAAGCCGATGAAAGAAGACACAATCTTTCAGATTGCTTCGATGACAAAGCCAATCACTTGTGTCGGAATCATGATTCTGGCCGAAGACGGATTGCTGTCCATCACTGATCCGGTTGAAAAATTCCTGCCCGGCTTTGCCAAGCTTCAAATCCGCGAAAAGGGCGATGGCGACATCGAAGAAATTCGAAAGCCGAAACGCAAAATCACGCTTCGCGATTTGATGACGCATACTTCGGGAATGAGTGGCGGGTACCCGGACGAGATCAAGGATTTGTTTGCCAAGCGCGACCGCACGTTGGCGGAAGCCGTTGAAGCGTTCCCATCTGGGTTCCTGGATTTCGAGCCAGGAACGAAATGGGGCTACAGCAATATGGGGATTGCCACGCTGGGACGAATTATCGAAATCGTTTCGGGCAAAAGCTACGATGAATTTTTGACCGAGCGAATCTTCAAACCGCTGGGGATGAATGACAGCCATTTCTTTGTTCCGGAAAGCAAACACGGCCGCATTGCAACGATTTACAAGCTGGAAAACGACAAGCTGACAAAAGCAGATGTTGATCTGTATCGCACTGGCGCGAAGTATCCTGCGCCCGAAGCTGGCTTATATTCGACTGCGCAGGACCTGTTTCGCTTTTACCAGATGATGCTTAATGGCGGCACGCTCGACAGCCAGCGGATTCTGACAAAGCAATCAGTCGAATTGAT
>CAZXHW010000984.1:0-2934 GCA_964639915.1 uncultured Heliomicrobium sp. | reverse complement strand
AAATGGCGCAACTTGGGGAATCGTAGTTCTTTACAAACTTTTTAAGCGGTCTCCGTTGGGGCTTGTGGAATTATTTTACCCGCCATCCAGTGCGTTGCACTGGCCTGTCACATCCCACCCCGTTGGGGCTGAGCAGTAACCACAATAAAATCTCTCTTGCGTTGACTTAGTGTCTTTTGTACACTTTGCGCATTGTGTACAAGATACACTAAGTCAACGCAGGCAACGAAAAGGAGAAAAGAGGATGGAACAAGCATTTGAAAAGAACACAGGCGGAACGGCTGTCGCGCTGAAACGCAGCGAAGCGAAACCGATTGAAGATTACCTGACCCTGAGCGAGGAAGAGCTTTACGAACGGATTCAGGCAGCGAAGAAGACTTTGGGTGACCGAGTCGTGATTCTTGGCCACCATTACCAGCGTGATGATGTGATTTGTCATGCTGATATAACTGGGGATTCCTTCAAGCTGTCGCAACTCGCTTCCGAACGGAATGAAGCGGAGTATTTAATTTTTTGCGGAGTGCATTTTATGGCTGAATCAGCAGACGTTCTGAGCGCCAAGCATCAGCAGGTGATTTTGCCGGATATGGCCGCCGGCTGTTCGATGGCCGATATGGCTAAACTTGACCAGGTCGAAGAAGCCTGGGAGCAGTTGCAGCAGCTTGGCATTACCGATGTGATGCCGGTTACGTATATGAACTCAGCGGCAAACATCAAAGCGTTCTGCGGACGTCATGAAGGAGTTGTTTGCACTTCGTCAAATGCGTTGCCTCTGTACAAATGGGCGTTCGCGCAAAAAGAAAAATTGTTCTTTTTTCCGGACGAACATCTGGGACGAAACACGGGGATTAAATACGGCATTCCGCTGGAGGAAATGGTGGTTTGGGATCCGCGGCTGGAACTTGGAGGCAATACACCGGAGCAGTTACAGCAAGCGCGAATCATTTTGTGGAAAGGGTTCTGCTCGGTTCACGGGCGCTTTCAAGCGCGGCACGTTGACGATCGGCGAGCGGAGCATCCCGGCATCAAAGTTCTGGTTCATCCGGAATGCCGTTATGAAGTCGTGGAAAAATCGGATTTGAACGGTTCGACCGAGTTCATTATTAAAACGATTGCCGAAGCTCCTACGGGCAGCAAATGGGCTGTGGGGACGGAATTGAACTTGGTCAATCGGCTGGCCAAACGGCATCCGGATAAGTTGGTGACATTGCTTGCGCCGGATTTGTGCATGTGCGCAACAATGTTTCGCATTGCGCCGGAAAACTTGTGCTGGTCATTGGAAAATCTGGTGGACGGACATGTCGTCAACCAGATCAAAGTTGATGACGAAACCGCGCAATGGGCAAAGGTGGCCTTGGATCGAATGTTGGCGACTCAGTAATGGGATTGAGGGACGGAGAGGTTGAGGGATTGAGAGATTTCATTTACTCAGTCCCTCTGTCCCTCTATCTCTCCGTCCCTCAACCTCCTGTTCGCCAGAGAAATTCAGCAAAGAGCGCGGCCAAAATCAGATCAATTAGTGCGGGAACAAATGCCGCAAACTTCAGCCTGCCGTTCTTCAGGGCGGCAAAATAAATCAGGAAGAAAATCGTTTTGGAAATTACTCCCAGCCAGGCGAAATTGCGAAAGGCAATCAGGTCGTAAGCAATCAACCCATACCCGATTCCCCAGGCCGATACGCTGGAAGCAAACGATTGCGCCAGCAGTCGCGCTGCTGGATCGCGGATTTCCAATCGCGCCAGCATAATGTCAGGCTTAAAAAGCAGCATTGCCGCCATGCTCAAGTTGAATAGTGCCGAAGCCGCAAACAGAACGTGGTAGTAAATTTGTAGCAATGAACTCTCTGCCATTTAGTAGAGGATGAAAACGTCGCCGTCTTCGACTTTGGTCGGGTAGGTGGCGACAGTCAGGTGAGAAGCCACGCCGCATTCGCCAGTCTTCAAGTTGAAATCAAAGCAGTGCAGGGGGCAAAACACTTTGTCTTGTTCCAGAAAGCCTTCGCTCAAAGGTGCTCCACGGTGGGGACAAAGATCGCTGATCGCGTAAAACTCCCCGCTGCGGTTAAACAGCGCAATGTCTTCGTCGTCAACGGTTACCTTGATGCCTTCACCCAGCGGGACATCTGTGGCAACGGCGACTTTTCGATAACTTTTTTCCTGGTCCGAACTCATTGGACTGACGAACGCTCCTATTGGTGGAATGAAGACCTTGCAAGGCGCGAGATTATGTTTGAACCCGCCTGGCAATTCAATTGCGCACCTCTTGCGCGAAAATTCGATCTGGCCAAGAATGGAGCCTGCCACCCCGTAACCGGTCAGCCTTTCTCGTTGACCCTGAAATTCAACTCAGCAAGTTCCAGGAGGAAAAATCTTATGAAACGCATGTTTGCGGTTTTCTGTGTAATCGTGGCGTTGTCGTCGCTGGCTTTGGCCCAGGGAGATGACAAAATGAAGTCCGACAAAAAATCCAAGAAAGCTGAGGCTTCCGCGCCGAAAGGCGATGCGGATATTCAAAAATGCATTACGGATAAGTTGGCAAAATCGGAAAAGTTAAGCACGCAAGGGTTCAGCGCGGCAGTCAGCAACGGCGAAGCCACGTTGACCGGCAATGCGAATAATGCAGGCAGCAAGGGCGCAGCAACCAAAATGGCCAAAAGCTGCGGCGCGTCAAAAGTGACAAACAACATCACTTCACCGCCGGTTTCCAAGCCGAAGAAATCCGATGATGCCAAGCCTAAAGAAAAGAAAGGCTAGGCATTTTGTTGACCTGAACAAAGACAAAGGCGTTGTTGCCAGCAATGGTAACAGCGCCTTTATGTTTTGGCCGCAGCTTGACCCGCTTGTGTGCGTTGGCTATTCTCACGCCTTTTCAAATAGCCATATATTGATTTTTAGCATTGAAGGAGAGTTTCCAATGGGTATTCCAGCAACACAA
>CAZXHW010000983.1:0-2936 GCA_964639915.1 uncultured Heliomicrobium sp. | reverse complement strand
TATGAGGCCCACCCCAGCCAGCAAAAACTCAACATCAGCGAAGCTTCTAGCCAAATTGCTGCCCAACTTGGCAACCTGCTGGAATTCACCTCTGCCCAAAGCTGCACCATCGAAAAAGGAAAACCTTGCGACCAATGCGGAATGTGTCGCAGCCTGGGTTTCTGATCAGCAGCGACCAGCTTTGTGCCGTACCCTGACTTGCTTTAAGCTTCGTGCATGGAATGGATTCAAAAAGAATTTTCGCTCAAGGCACGTTCGCGGGGTTTTCATCTGGTCACGCGTGAAGTACTGGAACACTTGCCTGAACTTGGCCAGATTGACGTCGGCCTATTGCACCTTTTCATTCAACACACATCTGCTTCACTGACCATCAACGAAAACGCAGATCCGGATGTGCGCGGCGATATGGAGCGCCATTTCAACCACTCAGTTCCTGAAAACGCACCGTATTACGAACACACGCTGGAAGGCGCTGATGATATGCCTGCGCATATCAAAGCCTCGCTTCTGGGTGCTTCGCTTTCAATTCCTATTCATCGTGGACAGCTTCGTATGGGAACCTGGCAAGGAATTTATCTGTGCGAACATCGTAACCACGGCGGTTCGCGGCGCATTGTGGCGACGCTTTTCGGCAGCAAACGATAAAGCTCTCGTCTTGGCTTTATGCTTTCGTTAAGTACTCCACTCATTGAACTTCACCTTCACGGCTTGCCGCGCATTGGCAAGAAAACTTCGGAGTCTTTGGCCGTCGAAATTGCAGCCATCACGGCTCAGCCTAATCCTTATAAATCTACGGTCGAAGACCTGCTGCATTATTTGCCGATGCGCTACGAAGATCGTTCAAATCTGGCGCGCATTGCCGACTTGAAAGATGGAATGACGGCTTCGGTTGATGTAAAATTTCGCGTTGGAGGCATCGTTCCGCTAAAAGGCGGCAGACTGAAGATGTATGAATTCATCGCCACTGATGGCGAAGGGCAGGTGCGCGCTTTCTGGTGGAATCAGGTTTATCTCAATCGAGTTTTCAACCGTGGGTCGCGCGCTGTGCTGTACGGCCAATGGAAGTGGAATCGGTATAAAGCGTACTTTGAAGTCGAAAATCCTGAATATGAGCTATTAGCCGATGAAGAAAATGATTCCGAAACCGATGCAATCCACACAGCACGACGGGTTCCGATCTATCGAAAGCTTGGCGATTTTCGCACGCGACAGCTTCGTTCCATCTTTCATCACATTTTGACGAACTTGCCTGAGAAGTTTCCAGAAATACTCCCAACTGAAATTCTGGCGCGAAACGCGATTCTTGAGCGTGACCAAGCTTTGCGAAATGCGCATTTTCCAGCCGACGATTTGCCAATTGAAGACTACAACCTTATGCGCTCTGAAGCTCATCGGCGGTTGATCTTTGAAGAATTCTTTTGGCTGGCCATGGCCATTGGCCTGAAGCGCAGCGATCGAGTTAAAGAACCAAAGGGCGAAATCATAGAAATTACAGATCGCGTGCGAGAAGTGGTTCGCCGCATTTTGCCATTCACGCCTACCAACGCCCAGAAACGAGCGATTAAAGAAATCGTCAAAGACATGACTGGCCAGGAACCAATGAATCGTTTGCTACAAGGTGATGTTGGCAGCGGCAAAACAATTGTCGCTGTTCAGGCGATGGTTATTTCGGTCGAAAACGGTTATCAGGCTGCGCTAATGGCCCCGACAGAAATTCTAGCTGAACAACACGCCCGAAATATCAAGCGCTGGCTGGCCGAAACTCGTTACCGAGTTGAACTGCTGATCGGCAGTATGAAGGCTAAAGAGAAACGCGAAATTCACGAAGCACTGAAATCAGGTGAAATTGATATCATCATTGGCACGCACGCTCTGATCCAGGAAGCGGTCGAATTTCAAAAGCTCGGTTTAGCGGTGATTGATGAACAGCATCGTTTTGGTGTCATGCAACGCGCTGAAATCCGCCGACGTGGCGTCAATCCCGATGTTTTAGTCGTAACCGCAACCCCAATTCCTAGAAGCTTGGCGATGACTGTTTATGGCGATTTGGAAGTTTCGATCATCGACGAATTGCCGCCAGGCCGCACTCCGATCAAGACCTTCGTCCGGGGGGATGACCGCCGTGAAAAGATTTATGAATTCATTCGCCAACAACTTCAAGCCGGGCATCAAGTTTATGTTGTTTATCCAATTATTGAAGAATCAGAAAAGCTAGACCTTCGAAACGCGACCGAAATGTACGAACATTTAAAGCACGACATTTTTCCGGAATTTCAGGTTGGTTTGCTTCACGGCAAAATGAAGCCTGCAGAAAAAGAAGAAATCATGAATAGGTTTAGTGCAAACGAAACCCAGGTGCTGGTAGCAACGACTGTCATTGAGGTGGGAGTTGATGTACCCAATGCCTCGGTAATGCTGATCGAGCACGCTGAGCGGTTCGGCTTATCGCAACTGCATCAGCTTAGAGGTCGAGTCGGGCGCGGAGCAGCAGAAAGCCATTGCATCTTGTTGGCACAATTTTCCAAAACCAAAGAAGCTCAAGAGCGACTAAAGGTCATGGAAGAAACCACCGACGGGTTCAAAATTGCCGAAAAAGATCTGGAAATTCGTGGGCCGGGTGAAGTGATGGGAACCAGACAGTCAGGACTGCCTGAATTTCGCATTGCCAATCTGATCCGTGATCAAAAAATTTTAGAGATAGCCCGGCGTGAGGTTGATTATCTGCTAAACAACCGTGGGCAAACTTCTCAAACTGCAAGTCTGATTCAATTTGTTCGAAACCAACCGCGTTTTGGGCTCGCTCGCATTGGCTAAAAATGCCAAAAACCAAAAGGCCGATTTGAAATTAATCAAATCGGCCTTTGATATTTAATTCCGGCAACTACCTACTCTCCCACGCAGTTGCCCGCGCAGTACCATCGGCTCAAGAGGGCTTA
>CAZXHW010000982.1:0-2941 GCA_964639915.1 uncultured Heliomicrobium sp. | reverse complement strand
CCCGAAGAAGAGCTAACGGAACAGAAACCTGTTTTGACTGCCACAACATACGAAGCGGCGGCATACGAATCTGTGCTTACGTTTGCCGAAGCTGAGCCGGAATCCGTCAGCGATCAACCTGTGCCAGCGGAAGTTTCAACGGAAGCTCCAACGGCGGAAATCCTTCCTCCGGACCAAATGCCGACGCAGGAATTTCCAAGGGTCGAGCTGCCCAAAAAGCCTGATCAACAAACAGAGCAGATTCAAAACCCGGAAGCTGAACCTGAACAAAAGGCTGAAAACTCAGAAACGGTTCCGAAAATTCAAAACTGAAGCGATCTTTTATGGCCATCAATTCAACAACAAATCGGCGTTGGCTGGGATTTGAGCTGAGCGTATTGCGCCGCCTGAAATTTAACTCGATAGCAATTCCCTTTGCCGGTCAGCCTGACCTGGGATGGTATCTGAAATTCTGGGGCAAGCAGGTGCTGGATAACGATATTTGCCAATGGGCTTGGTGGTGCTCACGCGCACTGGTCGAAAACTCCGGCGAAGTTTTGACAGCAGATGACGTCTCGCTGGTGCTAGGAGAAGCCTATGTTCCGCATCGGCGATTGCAGAACCCCACGCTGGCCCAGTTTTTCACCGAGATGGATGCTGTCTGGTTCGACAATATCTGGTTGAACATTCAGCAGATTGAAAACGAACATCGCCGCGCCCTGGCCATTATGCTGGTGTTTGGCGTGGGTGAATATGTGTTTTCCTTCTCGCCGGAAACAGTGGAATTGCGCCGCCCCTTGTCCGAAGTTTTTGTGGCCCTATGGCGCAATCAGCGACAGGCGGTTGATAACGGCAAGGAAAATTACAGCGTCAACCGGGATGGCAACGAATTCATTCGCGGCGCGCGAGCCGAGTTGATGTTCGCGCGCTTTCCACGCCCGGACGGATTAGCCGGATTGCGCAGTTCCGCAGCCGGATGGCGGGAAACCTGGGTGCGCGGCAACGACGAATCCTGGGATCAGTTGATCGTCAACCAGCGCGGCAAACTGGGCGACGATGTGGTTTCCAAAGAACATTATCTGCAACTGGTCAGCAATTTTCTTTCGCGCGCGCGGCATATTGGGCAATGGGCGATTTCGCACACCGAAGACGGATTTCTGACGGCTGGTGAACTGGGCGACGTGATCAAACAGTTCCGCCGGATTGACCTGACGTACAACAAAGATTTTTCGGATGTCATGGGCGGCAGAAACACCTTCCTCATCGTCGCGTGATTTCATGCGCTATAATCCTGCCGCATCTGTTGGAACTGCTCCGCCCCCGACCACTTTGGAACATTGAGAGGCCAAGAGAAACGATGGAAATTCAGATCAGAACCACTGGCAAAGTTACAATCATTGATTTAGCCGGGAACCTGACCATTGGCAAAAGCGAAGAAGGTTTACGCGACACCGTTAAACAATTGATCGCCGAAGAGCGCATCCTGTTGCTGCTGAATCTGGCCAGCGTGCCGACGATTGACAGTTCCGGCATCGGCGCAATGATCAAATCCTTCACCAGTGTCAAAGAAGCAAATGGCAAATTGAAAGTACTGAAACCTTCGCGCATGGCGTACCAACTTCTTTCAATCACCGGACTGCTTTCGGTGCTCGAAACCTTCGAAGACGAAAAAGCAGCAATCTCTTCTTTCTAAATGATGAACTCTGAATGATGAAGGATGAATCGTCCTGTTTTTCAGCGTCGTCCATTTTTCAGCATTCAGCATTGATGCTTCATCATTCATTCAGCGTTCCATGCAAAAGTCTGCGCAGTTGAAGATCATCAATCGGTTTGGCGTTACGCGGTTTCTGCCGCTCGACAAACTTGTCTTCACCATCGGGCGCAAAGCGGAAAACGACCTGCAATTGCTGTCCGACACGGTTTCGCGCCAACACGCAGAAATCAAGTACGAAGACGACACATATTACTTGGTTGACGTGGGCAGCAAACGCGGCACGTATGTCAACGATCAGCGCATAGAACGTTATGCGCTGCATCATCAAGACAGGCTGCGCGTTGGAGGCGACGACGATCAGCAAATTATCTTCCTGGATGACACTGTCGAAAATGCTTCGGCCATTTTTAACAGCAGCCCAAACCTGACGCTTTCCCAACCATCGAAAGATCGCGCGCAAACTGCTTCTGCAAATGAAGAACTGCAAAAACTGGCTCGGTTCGTCGAAGTCAATCAGGCCTTTAAGTTTTCGATGACGCCGGACGACGTGCTGCTTTTGATCGTTGACGCCGCGATTGAAATCACACAGGCGGAGCGCGGATTTTTGATGTTGCTGAATGCGGACGGCAACCTGGAATTCAAGGTCGCACGCGATCGCAACCGAAACTCAGTGATCGGCAACGAATTTGAAATGAGCCGCTCGGTCGTCGAAGAATCCTTCAAACAAAACCGCAGTGTCATCATCAACGACAGCAAAGTGACCATGGCCGGGTTGCCCCGCGATAGCGTTAGAAACCTGAGCCTTCGCTCCATCGCCTGCATTCCTCTGCGCCGGTTTCAGATGACCGAAAACATGGACGCGACGACGATTTTGAAGCGCGATGTGATTGGAGTGCTGTACGTAGACAACAGCGTTTCAGGCGGGTTGCTGACGCAAACCAGTTTGAAGCTGCTGGAATCGCTGGCGTTTGAAGCGACCAAGTCGCTGGAAAGCGTGCGGCTGATGCACGAAGAAGCGGAGAAGAAGAACCTGGAGCAGGAACTTGGGATGGCGCGCGAAGTTCAGATTGCCTTGTTGCCTTCGGCCATCAAAGCACTGGATCATTTTGAAGTCGCCGCGCACAACATCCCGTCACGATTTGTCGGAGGCGATTTTTACGATCTGGTTCCGTTAAAAGACAATCGTTTTGTCTTTGTGCTGGGTGACGTTTCCGGCAAAGGAGTCGCGGCGGCGCTGCTGGCGGCGAT
>CAZXHW010000981.1:0-2950 GCA_964639915.1 uncultured Heliomicrobium sp. | reverse complement strand
GACGAGATCGCGACGCGCTATGGCTTTGAAAAACTCGGCATTCAGAACGTAGGCTCGCTGATCACACGAGGCGTTTTGATAGACATCGCCGCGCTGAAAGGCGTTGAGATGCTGGCCGACAATTATGAAATCACGGTGCAGGACATTGAGCAGGCGCTTGCCCGGCAGAAACTGAAGCTGCAACCCGGCGACGCTGTGATCATCCACACGGGTTACGGCAAGTTATGGGGCAAGGAAAATGCGCGGTATGTGAAAGCTTCTCCCGGCATTGGCGTTGCCGCAGCCGAGTGGCTGGCAAAACAAGACCCGATGCTGGTCGGAGCCGACAACCCTTCTATCGAAGTCAGCCCAAATCCCGATCCGAAAGTCTCGCTGCCGATTCACCAGATTATGCTGGTGGTGAATGGCATTCACCTGCTGGAAAACATGAAGCTGGAGGAGTTGGCCGCCAAGCGCATTCAGGAATTCGCGTTCATCGTTCAACCGCTGAAGATTCAAGGCGGCACAGGTTCAACCGTCGCGCCGATTGCGATTCACTAAAGCAATCAGACGAATGAAAAATAGACAGGATTTACAGGATTGAGCAGGATGATGGCTGTGAAGGTGCAAAGCTCCCGCCAATCCTGATAAATCTTGTAAATCCTGTCTACAAAATCCCTGCGTTGAAAAAGTTTATTTCACCGTGGGCGGAGCAGGCGTGATCATAATGTGCGCGCCAGCGGTTCCGGCATCCATCAGCCAGGGTTCGCCGCGTTTGGATTTCGTGGACAGCCCCAGGGATTCCGCCGTCGCAAAGGGAACGTAAATGACCCAGCGGACCGAAGCCTCAATCACTTTGCCGCTGCCTGCGTCATACCCCTTGCCGGAAAGCACATACAAAAATCGCGGCTCACGGGGCATTTTCAATTTCCCTTCCTGAACTTCTTTCCAGCGATAGTTTTCGTTGCGCGCGCCGCCCGCGATGCCTTGCGCGGCAAGCTCACGGCCCCGGGCCATAAACGGCTCCAGGTCTTTGTGATAACAGGCCGTGCTGAACCGCGTGTCTTTGGGATCATCTGCCAGACAAATCAATTGATTCGTGCCTTTGCGCAATTCGGTCAACTTGCCGTCCGCGCCGTACCCCAGCACCGCCGCGCCTTCACGCATTTCTTCGGGAGCTGCCTGAATGGCCGATGCAATTTGATCGGCAGCCGGCATGGGCGTGGATGCTGGTTGAGACGTTTGCGGTGTTTGCGCGCTGGCAACGACAGCGCTCAGCAGCAGGATCGAAAGCAATAGCGAAGTTTTCATGGTTTTGTCCTCCAAAATTTTCGGCGAAGTGGCCGCATCATAGTGAGGCGATCAAAGGCGGTCAATTCTGCAAGCCGATGCTTGCCGTGGTTTTCCAGGCTGTGAGAGACTCCGGCGCGTTTTCCGACTAAACCATAAGCATCCAACCTGAAAGGACGTTTTCATGCAACAACGATTTCAAGACAAAGTTGTGCTGGTCACCGGAGCAAGTTCCGGCATTGGCAAAGTCACTGCCATTGAATTTGGCCGCGCCGGAGCCAAAGTCGTCATTGCGGCTCGGCGGGTGGAAGAAAGCCAGCAGGTCGTCAAACAAATCAAAGAGGAAGGCGGCGAAGCGACGTTCGTTCAAACCGACATTTCCCAGCACGATTCGGTTCGCAATTTAGTCGAACAGACGGTGAAACTTTATGGGCGGCTGGATTGCGCGTTCAACAATGCCGGAATTGCCGGAGATGTTTTCACACCCACAGCCGATCACACCGAAGAAAACTGGGACACGGTGATGGACGTGAACCTGAAAGGCACGTTTCTGTGCATGAAGTATGAAATTACGGAAATGCTGAAAACCGGCGGAGGCGCAATCGTCAATAACTCTTCGGTGTACGGGCTGAAATCCAGCACGGTCGGCCATATGCCCTACGCGGTCAGCAAACACGGAATGATCGCGCTGACCAAAACCGCTGCCCACGAATACGCCACAAAGGGCATTCGCATCAATGCGGTTTGTCCCGGCTGGACGCATTCTGAAATTGTGGATGCGGCGCTGGAAGCGTATCCGGCAGTCAACCAGTTGATCGCCGAACAGGTTCCGATGCAGCGTGTGGCCGATTCCATTGAAATTGCCCGGGTGGTGATGTGGCTCTGCTCAGATGAATCCAGCTACATCACTGGGCAGGCGATTGCTCCTGACGGCGGATGGCTGGCCCGATAAAGTCAGGACGCATTGACGACATCAAACAACGACTTCCAGGAAGCTTGCAGCAATTCATGAATTTTCTGCCAGTCAGCTTCGGTAACGCCGCCGTCTTCGGCTTTTTTGTCACGGATGGTCATTGCTTCCTGACGCAGTCGGGCGTGTTCCATCAATCGTTCTGCCGGGATTCGGTAAATTTCCGCAGGGAGTTCAGCCAAAGAGCGATCCAGATCGCCGGGCTTAAATTTGTCGCGTTGGCGGTGAATGATCCACCACTCCAGTTCCAGCTTGGCGGCTTTTTCAACATCGAAATCCACATCCGCGCCATCGTGAATTGCCTGATAAAACTTGATCAGATTGGGCAAAGCCTTTTCGTAATCTTCCCGCTTCTTGCCTTCTTTGAACACAAACGCGGCTTTGGCGGCTTGATAGGCGACGGCATTTGAAGTGGCCAACGGCATTCCGTATTGCGACCGCATCAATTCCGCCAGTTGATTAAAAAGCTTCACGCGCTGTTTTGCGTAATACGAACGCCACATATCGGTTTCCAGCCGGGCGACTTCATTCGGATCGAAATCGCGCAAGCTGTGCTTTCGCGGGCCGTACAGATCAAAACCCAACCAGCCCAAACCAACAATCAAAACTGCCAGAATTACCCAGCGTAACCGACGCGGTTTTCGAGAAGTTGATGGAGTTACGTTTTGCCGTAAACTCATGGGGATCGTCTCCTGTGAATGGAATTGATTT
>CAZXHW010000980.1:0-2952 GCA_964639915.1 uncultured Heliomicrobium sp. | reverse complement strand
ACCTGGACACAAATCCTTGGCCCAGTTTCGACCACAGCGCCAAACCAGCCATCGTTCGTAAACTGCTCTTTCCTGGCTATCGAAATTGATCACAGCAATACACAAACGTTGTACGCGGCGACCAACATCGGGGTGATGTCTGCGGCGTCAGGCGGAGCCGGACTTGTCGCAATCGGCAACCGTGGAATCTGGAAATCAACCGATGGCGGCATTAACTGGCGCAATCTAAATCCTGGCAACTTCGACGTAGATCGTTCCGCAACCGATGCGCTGGTTGATCCACGCAAACCACAACGCGTTTATGCGGCAATTTTGAATTTGGGAATTTACCGCTCCGATCAAGGCGGAGAACTAAATACCTGGACAAAGCTCGAAGGAGGATTGCCTGCGGCAAATGCAACAAATCCGACTTTCACCAGAGTTGAAATCGCTGTTGGGCCGCCGATTCAGCCTTCGACCGAATCAACTCTTTACGCAGCCTTTGCCGACCCAAATGATAATTTGCTGGGAATCTGGCGTAGCACAGATGGCGGCAACAACTGGACAAAAGTTGTGACACCCCAAACAACTGGGCAAGCTGGGTATAATCTGGCGGTTGCAGTGGATCCCACGGACGCCAATGTCGTCTATTACGGAACATCGGCGAATAGTTCGAACAACGGCGGAACGGTTTTTCGCAGCTTGAACGGCGGCCAAACCTGGAGCGATCTGAGCCAGGGCGATGGTAATGTTGGCTTGCATGCCGACACGCACGCCATCGTTGTCAGCCCGACGAACCGCAACACACTGTTCACGGGAAGCGACGGCGGAATCTGGCGCACAAATAACGCCACAGCGAACACTGTTGTCTGGAAAAGCCTGAATCCAAATCTGAACATCACGCAGTTTCAATCTCTTGCGCTCCATCCAACCAATCCGAACTTCGTCATTGGCGGAACGCAGGATAATGGCACAAACATTTTTACAGGCAGTTTGAATTGGCGGCTGACGCGCGGTGGTGATGGGGGCTTTGCACTGGTGGACCAATCCAATCCCCAAGTGCTCTACCACACGTTTTTCAACCAAAGTAATTCCGGCGGCCAGCGAGCACAGATTGGCCCGGAGATTTCGCTCAACGGCGGCAATACCTGGTTGCGGCGAGGCTGTTTTGGTTGTTCAGCATTTCAGGGCGGTTTCAATCCTGCTGACCGGGTTTCGTTTTATGCGCCTATGGCGTTGCACACTGGCTTCACTGGACAAAACGGCAATGTAGTTTACCTGGGAACTCACAGGCTCTATCGCTCATCTGACCAAGGCATTACCTGGAACGGCGTTGGTCCCAGCAGCGACGGATTCGGTTCTGACCTGACGAAGGGCACCGGAAGATTGACGGCGGTTGCCGCTCACCCCAGCCGAGCCAATGATGAAGAAATAGTCTGGACTGGCGCCAGCGATGGTGCAGTGCAAATCACGGCCAACGCTGGTTCTGGCGCTAGCGCGGTGTTCACCAATCTGACCAAAAACCCTTTGCCAAATCGTTTTGTAACCGACATCGGACTTGATCCGGCGAATTCTCAACGCGCGGTGGTTACGTTTTCCGGATTCAACTCCAACACGCCAACCACGCCCGGACACATTTTTCTGACCAGCAATCGCGGCACTACCTGGACGGACATCAGTGGTAATTTGCCTGACACGCCCGCCAATTCCGCGGCGATACATCCGACCAATGCGAACACGATTTACATCGGAACCGATTTGGGAGTTTTCCAAACCATCAACGGTGGAGCGACCTGGGAACGATTGGGCAATGGAATGCCGCGCGTTTCTGTTTTGATGCTTCGGTATCAAGCGGCCACAAATTCGCTTTTTGCAGCAACACATGGACGAGGCATGTTTCGCCTAACAACCTCGCGGACGCTGGCGATGGTTTCGGCTGCCAGTTTTAGCGCAACCGCTATTGCAGCGGAAACAATCGTCGCGGCATTTGGCAGCGGTTTGTCTACACGAACAGAAATTGGAGGCACTGTCCCTTTACCAACCGTTCTGGCGGGAACCAGAGTCGTCGTTCGTGACGCGCGGGGTACGGAAAGACTTGCGCCGCTGTTTTTTGTCGCTCCGACGCAAACCAATTTCCTGATCCCCGCTGGAACAGCAGCAGGAACCGCAACTATCAACATCACCGCTGACGATGGAACGGTTTCTTCCGGCTCGGTGGAAGTTTCAACTGTCGCGCCAAGCCTCTTTTCTGCAAATTCAACAGGCAAAGATGTGGCGGCAGGGTTTGCATTGCGAATTACTGGCAGCGGAGCGCAAATCATTGAACCGATTAATCGCTTTGATTCAGGGCAAAGCAAGTTTGTCTCAGTCCCAATTGATCTGGGAGCAGCCACGGATCAGGTTTTCGCCGTGCTGTATGGCTCCGGCTTTCGTTTCAATGGTGGGATGTCAAACGTTTCAGTAACAGTTGGTGGCATTCCGGTGACGGCTCAATACGCCGGGCCGCAAGGTGGCTTTGTCGGCCTGGATCAGCTCAACATTCTGCTGCCTAAGAGCCTGACTGCACGCGGTGAAGTTGATGTTGTGCTAACGGTTAGTGGCAAGACCTCCAACACCTTGAAGCTAAACATTAAATGAATCCGCTGTTTAATAGTGCGCGAGCGAATCGCTCGCGCACTATTAAACATTAGAAGAAAAGGTAATTGACAGAATTAGAGGCCGATGTTTTAATGCAGCCCGCTAGTTCATTAACGCCCTCGACTGACCTTCCCCGTAGTCAATCGGAAACACATTCTCACCAAGCATCCTGAAAAGCTTGTGTTTCGATTCGAACTGGTGATCTCCCAAATACAATCCAAATTTATCGTTGTTTTTTAGATGAGAATTCCGCTTGGCGTGTACGCCTGCAAACGTCAAATCGTTTTGCGGGGCATCAGGCGGAAGTGCGTGCAGTGTCAGCTTATTCAAGGAGAA
>CAZXHW010000979.1:0-2958 GCA_964639915.1 uncultured Heliomicrobium sp. | reverse complement strand
AGAAACTATCTTGCCTGCTTTCAATTCTTCGCGGATTCGCTCAAAGATAAGCACGTTTGAGTCAACAGCCATACCGATGGAGAGAATCACACCAGCGATGCCTGGCAGAGTCAAAGTCGCACCGAACAAAGCCAAGCCGGCAAGCAAGATAACAAGATTCAACACAAGGGCCACGACAGCATTGACGCCAGACATCTTGTAATAAACCAGCATAAACAAGATAACCAACGCCAGCCCCACCACAGAAGCAAAGATGCCTTGGCGAATTGAGTCAGCGCCTAATGACGGGCCGACAGTTCGCTCTTCAATGTAGGTAATTCCCGCAGGAAGAGCACCGGACCGTAAAACCAACCCAAGGTCTTCAGCTTGCGATTGAGAAAAATTGCCTTCAATTTGCCCGCTATCAGTGATTTTATTTCTCACCACAGCAACGCTGCGAATTTCGTTTTCCAGCACCACGGCTAGATAATTCCCAATGTTATTTTCCGTCCAGGTTCCAAACTTCTCTGACCCACCTGGTTTCAGTGAGAATCCAACGTAATATCCAAACCCTTGCTGATTGGGAACGCCGCGCGCTTCACGCAGATCACTTCCGGTAATTACCGCGGCTTTATCCACAATGTACCACCCCGCATCAGCGGTTCCATCCGCCTTCTTTTCGCGATTTGGCAAAACCTCTTTATTGGCATCACCCGCAAGGGAAGCTTCTGCCTGTTCTTTGGAATCAAACCTTTGCCCCGTAGCCGGACGAATTTCCAGCCGTGCCGTTACCTTTAACAACTCCTTTACGCGTTCTGGATTATCCACACCCGGCATTTGAAGAAGGATTTGATGATCTTCTTCCCTGCCCCGCAATTGAACTGTCGGCTCAGCCACACCAAATTGGTTGATGCGCTGTTCAATGATTGTCTTTGCCTGTTCAGTCGCGTCCTTGCGAATCTGGTTGGCATAACGATTGGTGAGCTTGAAGGTCACAGAGGACGGGCTGCTGCTGGTTGTGGCATCCCAGCCATCGCTAGGCATGAAGGTGTAAAACTTTTCTTTGATCTTGTTGTGGTCGGCGGGATTCGGATTTTCAACAACGATCCATCCCGGCGCAACGGCCTTGATGTCAGTATATTGAATGCCGTCTTTTTTCAGATCATCTTTCCCTTTTTGGACATCTCCATCAGTAATGTATTTGATGGCTTCATCAGCCTGCACCTGCATTACCAAGTGGGTTCCGCCCTTGAGATCAAGACCCAATCGAATGTTTTCTGCCAGATTCTTTTTGAGTTTTGACGGACTGAAAAAATCACTCGCGCTACGCGCATACCCTTTTTGTTTGTTCCAAGGCCCAAACAAAATGATCAAACAACCCACCGTAATAACGGCGATGACAATTCCACGAGTTCGAAGATTCTTGTTCATAAGACTAAATCGCCGCTTGTTATCGAATCTTAAAAAGCGGCTTCGTTGGAGTTTAGGATCAGAATTTTACAAATAGGGCTTAGAGAAGCTTTCCTCAGCCTTTCTGCTCAGGCGCTTCTTGCAAACCTGAAATCGCCGTACGAGCAACCTCGACGCGAACATTTTCGGCAATTTTCAATTGCACAGTGCGTTTGTCTTCGCGCACGCTGACAACTTGGCCGTAAAGCCCACCGTTGGTGACAACTTTATCGCCCGCCTTCAGGTTGTTCAGCATCTCATCCACGGCTCGCTGTCGTTTGCGCTGGGGAACAATTATCAAAAAATAGAAAAGCACAAAGACCAGCAACATAGGAACCAAGGGTCCCAAAGAGCCGAATCCTTGCAGGATCATAGACAAGGCGATCAATTGTGACATGAGCAGGGCGGGTTCAACCTTCTTTGAAAGATTTTGGTCTCGCGGTGAAGTTCATTACACCAGATTTTTCGAGACGCGGCGTGTTCACGTTTCGTTTGAACTGCTTCTGTATTTGTCCAGGTAGCTTGAGCGAAAGGAAGTGAACTCACCAAGCACGATACTTTGCCGTATGGATCGCATGCTGTCAAGATAGAAGGCCAGATTGTGAACCGAGCAAAGTGTTGAAGCTAATATCTCTCCGCAGTTCCACAGATGCCTAATGTAAGCCCTTGAATACCGCCGACAAACAGCACATTCGCAGTCTTCATCAAGCGGCCTTTGGTCTGCGATGAACCTTGCGTTACGAATGTTCAGCTTGCCTCGCGACGTAAAAACCTGCCCATTCCGAGCATTCCGCGTCGGCATTACGCAATCAAACATGTCCACGCCGCGTGCGACGCATTCAATCAGGTCTTCCGGCGTACCAACGCCCATCAGGTAGCGCGGCTTGTCATCCGGAAGCTGCGGCGCGATAAATTCTGCAATGTCATACATCTGCGCTTTTTCTTCCCCAACACTAAGTCCGCCAATCGCATAGCCTTCAAACCCTATTTCAACCGATTGCTCCAAACTTTGGCGACGAAGTTCCGGGTAAACACTTCCCTGGTTAATACCGAAAAGCGATGGGGCCTTTCCCGTAGAAAGCGAAGTGTTTTTCAAGCGGTCAAACTCCGCTCGTGATCGTTTTGCCCAGCGTGCAGTCAGTTCCAGCGAATCCTTCGCTTGCTTTTCCGTTGCGGGAAAAGGCGTGCATTCGTCAAAACACATTGCAATGTCCGATCCAAGCGCGTGTTGAACCTGCATCGAAACTTCCGGCGAAAGAAACTGCTTGGAGCCGTCCAGATGCGAGCGAAACTCAACGCCTTCTTCTCGAATCTTTCGCAGGTCGCCGAGGCTGAAAACCTGAAAGCCTCCGCTGTCGGTCAAGATCGAACGCGGCCAGGAAATGAACTGATGCAAGCCGCCAAGCTGGCGAATCGTCTCGTGCCCCGGACGCAAAAAAAGGTGGTAGGTATTACCAAGAATGATTCGCGCATCAAGCTGTTCCAGCATTTCCTGCGTCAGAGCCTTGACGGTTCCGGCTGTGCCGACGG
>CAZXHW010000978.1:0-2961 GCA_964639915.1 uncultured Heliomicrobium sp. | reverse complement strand
GCTTCGGGCGAATTGAAAACCAAACCGACGCAGCATTCGGTGAAAGAACTCCTAGGCATTGGGATTCAGCCGGACATTCTGCTTTGCCGTTGTGAGCGCGAATTGCCGTTGGATATGAAGGCGAAAATTTCGCTGTTTTGTAACGTCGAACAGGACGCGGTCATCACTGCTCAGGATGTGAAATCGGTTTACGAAGTCCCGCTGGTTTTCAACCGCCAGGGGCTGGACCAACTGTTGATTGATTTGCTGCGCTTGCCGTTGGGCGACACAGATTTGCGGCAATGGAACGCGCTGGTCAATCGAATTCATGGGTTGCGTGAAGCTGTAACCATAGGAATTGTCGGCAAATACGTCGAGCTGGAAGATTCCTACAAAAGTTTGAACGAAGCGTTGATCCACGGCGGTTTTGACAACAACGTCAAAGTGAATTTCCGCTGGATCGAAAGCGAAGACCTGATGACAGACGAACGCTGGGAAGATCGCCTGCGCGATGTTGACGCCATTCTGGTTCCCGGTGGATTCGGCAAACGCGGTATTTCGGGAATGCTACGGGCGATCGGATTTGCTCGGCGAGAAAAGAAACCGTTCTTCGGTATTTGCCTGGGAATGCAGTGCGCTGCCATCGAATTTGCCCGCAATGTCACCGGTCTTGAGCAGGCCGATTCGACGGAGTTCGATCCGGACACGCCCGATCCTGTGGTGTTCAAGCTTCGCGATTTGCTGGGCGTCGAAGATTTGGGCGGAACGATGCGACTAGGAGCTTACGACTGCAACCTGCGCGAAGGCTCGCTGGCCGAAAACATTTACCGAGCCAGCAAGATTTCCGAACGCCATCGTCACCGCTACGAATTCAATCCGATTTACGAAGACCGCCTGGCCGAAGACGGTTTGATCTTCACGGGTAAATCTCCGGATGGAAAGTTCATTGAAATGATCGAACTCGAAGACCATCCGTGGTTCCTGGGGTGCCAGTTCCATCCCGAACTGAAATCGAAGCCGCTGGCTCCGCACCCGCTTTTTGCCAGCTTTATCCGAGCGGCTTACAATCATCGCCTAACGGATGAGGTCGGCGAGAATCAGGCAAAAGTTGATGCGGTCGGAGCCGATTGATTCCCAAACACTGGAGGTAACGAATGCAAGCAAGGCGTTTCGCTTCGATGTTCGTTGTCGTTGGGTTGGCGTTGAATATTTCTGTTTTCGCGCAACGATCAAACCAATCGTATCAAAAGTGGGAATACAAAATCGTCAATACTTGCTCTAATGAATTTCAAGAAACAGACATTCAAAAGCTTGGCGAAGAAGGATGGGAATTGGTTGATACTGATTTAGCAAACTGTTATCGGGGCTATTACTTTAAGCGTCCCGTGCGGAATGGCGTAAAACCATCTGCGACTCCGCCCAAACCTGCCGCGCCCCAATGTACGCTGCCTGTTGAAAAAGCACCGGTGATCCGAGGCCTGCGATTGGGAATGAGTCTTGAAGAGTTGTGGAAGCTTTTTCCAGACAGGGCTGAGCAACCAGAGGTTAAGGATGTGCTCAAAGATGTGGATAAGCCTCCAAGGTATGGTGCTGCCAATTTGAGTTTCTCTACTCCTCAACGGCCAGACCAAGAAAGCATTTTTGATGGTATCAGCGGATTTAATTTCATCGTGCTTGACGGACGCGTCAAAGAAATATCTATACGCTATACCGGAACCCAGCGTTCAACTCCTTTTTGGACGCCGGAAGGCTTTATAACGCAAATCTCCCAGACCTTTAGCCTGCCTGGAATTGAGAATTGGTCTGGTAAAAGCTCTCAAAGAAAAATCACCTGTGCTGGATTCGAGTTAAGCATTTCTTTACGGGGTTACGTTGATAGCCGTGGGATTCTCCCAGTTGAATACTCTAATCCCACGATTTCTCTCGCTGATACGACTTACAAAAAGATCATTCAGCAAAGAATCGAAAATGATCAGCAAAAGCAGCGACAGGCATTCAAGTTTTGAAGATCAAGAAAGCTATGCAGAATTCCGGGCAAGCCTGTAAATTGATTTAGTATGAATAGCATTTATAAAACCATACAACGCCGCGAAGGCGATTTGTTTTTGATCGCCGGGCCATGCGTGATTGAATCCGAACGGCACGCGATGATGATGGCGCATTCGATTGCGCGAATTGCTGACCGGCTGGATGTGCCGTATGTGTTCAAGGCGTCGTATGACAAAGCCAACCGCTCTTCAGCGCGGTCCTTTCGCGGTATGGGCCTGGACGAAGGTTTGCGGATTTTACAGCGCGTCAAAGACGAAGTTGGTGTGCCGGTCATTACGGATATTCACGAATCTGAGCATGTCGCGGCAGTCGCCGAAGTTGCAGACATCTTGCAGATTCCGGCGTTTCTCTGCCGCCAGACGGATTTGCTGCAAGCTGCCGCCGAGAGCGGACGAGTTGTGAACGTCAAGAAAGGACAGTTTCTAGCTCCATGGGATGTGGCAAACATCATTGAAAAGCTGGAAGCTACAGGCAACAGGCAAATCATGCTGACCGAACGCGGGACGAGTTTCGGCTACAACAATCTGGTTGTGGATATGCGGTCATTTCCGATTATGCGCGGTTTTGGGTATCCGGTAGTGTTCGACGTGACACACAGCGTTCAATTGCCCGGTGGTTTGGGTGACGCGACGGATGGCCAAGCCGAATACATCGAACATCTGGCTCGCGCCGGAGTCGCTTGCGGAATTGACGGATTGTTTATGGAAGTTCACGACAACCCGCCGCATGCGTTGAGCGATGCGACGACACAGTTTGCGCTGGAAAAACTGGAGCCTTTGCTTGAAACTTTGCTGAAGATTCACGAACTGGTTCGGCCAGCAATCAAAGCTTCGTGCTGAAAACGCGGCAAGATTGCCGGTGAACGACCGTTCTGCAATTACGACGTTGCGATTTTCGGCAAGATGCCGAAACAAAGTTGTAATCAAAAACCAT
>CAZXHW010000977.1:0-2964 GCA_964639915.1 uncultured Heliomicrobium sp. | reverse complement strand
CCGCCCAACAGGCGAGGCGGCGTATTTGGCGCAATGACTTCGCTGGAAAGCCTGAGCAGAGTTTTGGGGCCGATCCTTGGCGGATGGCTCATCGCCGTTCACCCGACATGGCTTGGATGGATTGGCGGACTGCTGTTTACAATTGCTGCACTGATTGGACTGTCCCTGAAAGAGCGTCAATCCAGCTCTGTGGCCGCTTGAAATAAGAACGCACAATAACTACGCATACATCGGAGTCTGACAAATGAAACGCACCATCTTGTTATTTTCAATACTTTGCCTTTTGGCTATCACTGGCTCTCACCAAGCTGGTGCAAGCCAGACAAAAACCACCCCATCGGGCAGCGCAGAAATCCTGCGTGATGAATTTGGCGTGCCGCACATTTTTGCTTCAACGCTGGAAGACGCCGCTTTCGCCATTGGCTATGCACAAGCTGAAGACCGGCTGGAAGAATTGCTGAAAAATTACCGCAAAGCCGAAGGAACAATGTCCGAAGCTTTTGGCCCGGAATGGTTCCGCCACGATTATCGCCAGCGCATCTGGCAACACGCCGCCATCAGCCGCGAACGATATAAGCAGGTTTCGCCGAAAATGCGCGCCGCCATCGAAGCTTATCAGCAAGGCATCAAGCGCTTTATGTCCGAACATCCGGAACAGGTTCCGAAATGGGCGCCCGAGCTTCACCCGTCACAAGTAATTTCGCTTGGCCGATACATCATCTGGGGCTGGCCGGAAGGAGAGGCCGGAGCCGATTTGCAGCGCGGCGGCATCAAACCCGATCCGGTGGCTTATCGCGGATCGAATCAAATGCTGCTGGCTCCATCGCGAACGGCAATGAAAGCTCCGATTGCCGTGATTGATCCGCATTTGAGCTGGTATGGAGAATTTCGGTTTTACGAAGTCAGAATTTATGCAGGCGATTTCAATGTTTCTGGCGTCAGCATTTTGGGTATTCCGTTTCCCAGCCTTGGCCACAGCCAATGGGCTTCCATAGCCATGACCACAGGCGGACCGGACACTTCCGATGTTTACGAAGAAGAGCTAAATCCAGCCAATCCACGCCAATACAAAATGAAAGATCAGTGGTTGAAAATGAGAGTCCGCAATGACGCCATCAAAGTTCTGGACGGCGGCAAGCTGGTCGAAAAGCCAATTGAAATCGAATACACCGACCATGGCCCCATCGTCGCGCGCAAAGACGGCAAAGCGTATTCCATGGCAATTCCCTATTTCAACGAAATCGGCCTGGCCGATCAGATTTATCAGATGTTCACATCGCGGAATCTGACCGAGATGAAAAAAGCTTTGAACATGTTTCAACTGATGTCGCAAAACATAATGATCGGAACCACTGAAGGTGACATTTTCTATTTGAGAAACGGGCGCGTGCCCATCCGCCCCAAAAACTGCGATCCATCAAAACCAATGTCTGGCACCGGCGCTTGCGAATGGCAAGGAATTCACCCAATCAGCGACCTGGTCCAGATCGCCAATCCGCCGCAAGGCTATATGCAAAACAATAACTGTTCGCCTTTTGCGATGATGAAAGACAGTCCGCTGCGCGCCGAAAAATATATTCCGTATATTTACAATGACGGCAACAATCCCGGACATCAGCGCGCCGCGATGACGTTGGAAGAGCTAAGCGCGGCAAACAATGTCACCGCCGAGCAGGCAATCAACATCGCTTTCAGCACGCAGGTTTACAAAGCTGAAGATTGGCAGAAACGCATCCTTGAGCCTTGCAAAACGTTTGCGCAGGCTCACGGTCTAAAACCTGAGGAAATTCTCTGCTCTTCAATTTGGAACTGGAAGCGCCATAGCACGCCCGACTCTGAAGGAGCGATGGCGTTTTATGCTTTCAAAATGGGGCTTGAAAATCCGGAGTTTCGCAAAGCTGTCGAAGTTCCGAGCGCGCTGACCGATAAAGAAATAACCACCGCATTCACGAATGCAGCCAAATGGATGTGGTCTGAGTTCCGCTCTTACAACGTGCCGTATGGTCGTTATTTTCGCGTCGGTCGCCAGGGAGGAAGCAAAACCTATCCGGTCGGCGGAGGAACCTTGCGCGATCAAGGCATGGCGACGCCGCGCGCGATCAGCTTTAACAAAGTTGACAAAGAAATGGTCGGCCAGGGCGGGCAAACATCTACGCAGATTGTGATTCTGACCAAAACGCCGCAATCGTTCACAATCATTCCGTTGGGCGAAAGCGATCAGCAAAGCTCCGGCCATTGGGACGATCAAGCCGAAAAACTGTTCGGCCAGGGCAAAGCCAAATCAACCTTCTTTTTGAACAAAGGTGAATTGCTGAAGCATGTCACAGCAAAGAAAGTGTTGAATCGCCGAGCAGCAACCGCAGCCAAATAGACGAATCATTCAAAGCAGGACAGCCGCCGTAAAATGAAAGTATTTCTTTCGGCGGCTGCCTCTTTTTCACCTGCCAAGCTCATCAAACTCTGGGCCTTTTGCCTGCCCACGGTTTGGCTTTTTCAAGCTGCCCTGCCAATCGAAACAACAAATCGTCTTCGCCAAATCGTCCGCTGAACATTACGCCAACCGGCAATCCGTCTGTTGTCCAATGCAACGGCACAGACATCGAAGGCTGCCCGGTTACATTGTAAAGCGCTGTGAAAGGCCCAAACTCGCTGACAGCTTTTGAAAACTCTTCGATGTTTTTAGGCGACAGGCTCAAAACGCCAAGCGGAACAGGCGGCTTGGCCAGCGTTGGACTCAGCACCACGTCGTATTTCTGCATAAATCTGGCCATCGTCAACCCGACCTGATGGATATTCGCAATAGCCCGTGAGTAAGCAAGGGCGGCTGTTTTCAAGCCGTTCTGCGCCATTCCCCAGGTCACAAGCTCAACGTCATTTTGTGTGATCGCGCGCCCAATAGCTTTTGCCCGGTCGTCCAGAACTCTGGCCATAGAGACATTGATGATGGTCAAAAAAGATTCGCGC
>CAZXHW010000976.1:0-2971 GCA_964639915.1 uncultured Heliomicrobium sp. | reverse complement strand
TCAGCGGCGCGGATGGTTCTTTCACGATTAAAGGCTTGCCGCCCGGCGAATATGAGTTGGAAGCCTGGCACGAGAAATTCGGCGCGAAAACGTTGAAAGTCACGGTTGCCGCAAAGGCAGATGCCAAAGCTGAGTTTTCATACGATGCGACGACGGCTTACAACGTCGGATCGCTGAAGGTTCAACCGGCGCTGGTGCTACCTTAAAGGATGAAGTTTGAATGATGAATGATGAGTAAGGCGCGAAAGCAATCATCATTCATCATTCATCATTCCGATTTCCGACTTCGACATTTATGGGACGTTTATTTGCAATCCTACTCTGGCTGATGACGGCGGGTACCGTTGCGTTCTTTGCGTGGTCAAAGGCGAAATCCGGCTGGTGGTTTCCGGAAGCCATTTCAACGCACGCCGGAGCGATGGATAGCCAATTCAATATCACCTGGGCTGTTGTCGGGGTGGCCTTTTTCGGTGCGCAAGCGGCACTTGGTTATGCTGCCTGGCGGTTTCGCGCGAAAGGGAATGAGCGCGCCAGCTATAGCGAAGGCAATACGCGGATCGAAATCGTGCTGGTCGCCATTACGGGAATTGTCTTTGTCGCATTGGCTATTACCGGCCAGCGGGTTTGGGCCAATTTGCATCTGAATCAAGCTCCGGCGGACGCCGTTCAGGTCGAAGTCACAGGCCAGCAGTTCAACTGGTACTTTCGCCATGCCGGCCCTGACGGCAGGTTCGGTTCCACCAGCCCAAAGCTGTACAACGATTCTGACAACGCGGCTGGGGCAAGGCCGGGGCCGCTAGGGATTGATCCCAAAGACCCGGCTGGCAAAGACGACATTTTCGGCCAGACGCTGGTCATCCCCGTCAATCGCCCGATCAATCTGACGTTACGAGCAAAAGATGTGACGCACGATTTTTATGTTCCCGCGCTGCGCTTGAAGCAGGATGCCGTTCCGGGCTTGAAGATCAATCTGTATTTCACGGCGACCAAGGAAGGCCGTTACGAAGTTGCCTGCGCAGAGTTATGCGGCCAACTTCATCATCAAATGCGCGCTTATATGCGCGTCGTTTCGCAAGCCGATTTTGAAAAATGGCTGATCGAAAACGCACCGCCAGCAGTTCAATAGATGTAGCTCCAAGAAAAGCTATGGCTGAACAAATCCAAACATCACACGCCGTACCAAAAGGCTTCATTCGCAAATATATTTTCAGCACCGATCACAAGGTCATCGGCATTCAATACTTCTTTCTGGCGTTGACGGCGGCACTGGTCGGGATGTTGATGTCGCTGTTGATTCGTATGCGGCTGGCCTGGCCGACCGAACGCTGGCCAACGATGGAGGCGATTTTCCCCGAAGGCTTCAAGGACGGATTGATGCAGCCGGAATTTTATCTGGCGATGGTGACGATGCACGGCACGATCATGGTGTTTATGGTGCTGACCACCGCACCACAATCGGGATTCGGAAATTACTTTTTGCCGATTCAGATCGGAGCGCGCGACATGGCGTTTCCGGTGCTGAACATGCTGTCGTTCTGGATTACATTTTTAAGCTTCGCTGTTTTGATTGCTGCGTTGTTTGTTGTCGGCGGAGCGCCCCTGGGCGGCTGGACGTTTTACCCAACGCTGAGCGCGATTCCCTCCACTGGACCTGGCCAGGCGCTAGGCGCTGATTTGTGGATTGTCAGCATTGCGCTATTTTGCGTGGCTTCGCTGCTGACGGCGCTGAATTTCATCACGACAGTTTTGAACATGCGAACCAGCGGCATGACCTTGATGCGAATGCCGCTGAGCTGTTGGGGATGGTTTACGACGGCGGTGATTGCCTTGCTGGCGTTTCCGGTGTTGCTGGCGGCAGGGATTTTGCTGTTGCTGGATCGTAATGCCGGAACAGGTTTTTTCATTCCTTCGGGCTTGTCCGTATCCGGCAATCTGGTCCCGAACGGCGGCGGTTCGACGATTTTGTGGCAACACTTGTTCTGGTTTTTCGGCCACCCGGAAGTGTACATTGCCATTTTGCCTGGAATGGGAGCGACTTCGCATATTCTGGCGACTTTCGCGCGCAAGCCTGTGTTTGGTCACCGAGCAATGGTGGTGGCGATGTTTGCCATTGGCTTGCTGGGGTTTTTCGTCTGGGGACATCATATGTTCATCAGCGGAATGAACCCGTCGGTGGCGATTGCGTTTTCCGTTTTGACGCTGGTCATCGGGGTTCCCTCAGCAATTAAGACGTTTAACTGGCTGGGAACTTTGTGGGGTGGGCGGATTCGGTTCACGACACCGATGATGTTTTCCATGGGATTTGTTTCGCTGTTTGTGGCAGGAGGCGTCACAGGCTTGGTGCTTGGCCAAACGGCGCTCGACATTGTGTTTCACGATACGCATTTCGTTACAGGCCACTTTCATTTGATTATGGGTGTGGCGGCGATTTTCGGAATCTTTGCGGCGACGTATTACTGGTTCCCAAAAATGTTCGCACGAACGATGAATGAAACGCTTGGCAAGCTGCATTTCTGGCTGACATTTGTCGGCGTGTACGCCATCTTCATTCCGTTTCACGTGCTTGGAATCGCAGGGCATCCACGCCGGTACGCTGATTCGACTGGCTATGAATTTCTGAGGGCGCTCGATCCGCTGCACGTGTTCATCACCATTGCAGCGTTTGCGACAGCAGCGGCACAGCTAATTTTTCTGTTCAACTTTTTCTGGAGTCTGTTCAAAGGCAAACGCGCTAGCGCCAACCCCTGGGAAGCGACGACGCTGGAATGGTCAACCCCTACGCCTGTGCCGCACGAAAACTTCGGAGAGCAATTGCCGGTCGTCCACCGAATGCCGTACGAATACTCTGTGCCCGGAGCGGAGAAAGATTATTTGATGCAAGCTGAATGAAGAGCGAGAGACTGAGGGACAGAGAGAGGGAGTGATATGTTTTTTCCGCTCCGTCTCTCAATCTCTCCGTCTCTCCGTCTCT
>CAZXHW010000975.1:0-2973 GCA_964639915.1 uncultured Heliomicrobium sp. | reverse complement strand
ACTCCCGACCATACTTGATACTCGATACCGTGAGCAATGGCGATGACATACTTTTCGTAATCCTACTTCCATTTTCCGCTGGTGGCCATCAACGCCAGCACCGGAACGGCGATCTTGTCCGTTGAAGTTGGCCAAATCGTTGGATCGAGCATGCCTTCAAATGCGCTGACCATCGTGTGTTGCGGAGCGTTGAGCATCGCCGTTTTGACTTCGGCACGAACTTTCGGGTCTTTCATTCCCTGCGTAATGTATTCAACCGTCTTTTCGGCGTTTGCCCTGTATGCGGGCAATCGCAACGGATCCAGAAACGGTTTCATGGATTCCCGCGTGCCCATCGCTTTCAACCCGCCGTCAACGATCACCAGCCCGCGCGTTTTTTCAGGGAAGTTGCGATAGAACTGCCACAAGACAGGCGCACCCATGCTGTGGCCGACCAGAGTGGCCTTGGCCACTTTTGCGTCGCGCATCACGGCATCAACCGCAAGCGCAAACAGTTTCATCGTGTAAGCAATTTCTGGTTTTTCGCTCTGGCCATGGCCGGGCAGGTCAATCGCGATGACTCGCGTTTGGCCTGTGAACGCGGGAATGTTCGCCTTCCAGAAATTCAAATTACACGTCCAGCCATGAATGAAGATGATCGCCTCATCGCCTTTGCCATAGTTCTGGTAATGCACCTTCATGGAATCGAATTTGGCAAAGCGATCCTCAGGCTTTATTTCTGCGGCGAGTCGCGCGCGGGGCGTTGAAAGCGCGACGATCAACAGAAAGGAAATCAGGCAAGATCGAAAAATCAGTTTCATCGTTTCTCTCCAAACATTTATGCGGAATTCACCATCTCGCGCAGTGAGCGTAGCGTGTACAACCCAGTATTGTGTCCGTCGCTCCAACTAATGCTGTAAGCGTACCGGCCCACCGGAGCCAGATCCGTGATGTGAATTTCAGGGAATTGTTCTGCTTTCAGATTTAAACTTTGCGACGGATGATGTCCCTTGCAACTGGCGCAAGGGCAATCTGCGCGCAACACTGACAGTCGCAGACGGCTGACATGGCCATCGTCCCACACAATTTGCAGCACCGAATCGCCTTCCATCAACTCTAGCGATTCCGGAAAAACTTCAGTTGACATAGCTGGTTTGTATCAATCACTAATGAATGGTTAAATTGCGCTGCCTTTGCAACAACGCAAGGCATTTAACCATCTGAAGCCGCGCTTCGGCAAACGAAGCTACTTTCGTGGTCTAGTGGGAGGAGGAAAATGGAAGAAAACAAAATCGCAAGGATTGACAGTTACAAACCTGAGAAGAAAAAAGAAGCAAAAGGTTTTTTGACGAGCATGATCATGCTCATCCCGAACTTCTTGAAGTTGATGGGAAGGCTTTTCAAAGATTCGCGTGTGCCGATGGCTGAAAAAGCGATCCTCATAGGCGCGATTGCTTATGTGATTTCGCCCCTCGATCTGATACCAGATGTTATTCCGGTCATTGGCCAGGTAGACGACTTATATTTGATCGGGTTAGTCGTGTTACGGCTGCTGGCCAGGACCGATGATGCAGTTTTGCAGGAACACTGGGATGGTCGGGGCGACCTGGTTTCAATCGTCAGCAAGATCGTTCGTGCAGCACAATACGTTTTACCAAAACGAATGCAGCGAATTTTGCTAGGTCGCGTTGATATCGCGCCCAAGATCAAAGGCGGATTAATGTCGTCACCCGCCGCCGTCGAGGATATTGAAGACGCCAGAGAGCGTCAGGCGCGGCGTTGAACCATCGGCTGTAAAAACTTCAAAAAATGGCTGCTTGATCTTTCGGGCAGCCATTTTCCTTTTACGGAGACTATGCCAAGCTTTCTGCGGCAAATTTACAAACCCAATCAATCAGGAGAATTATGAAAGCAATCCTTGTCGAAAACTGCGGAGGGCCAGAATCGCTGGTTTACCGAGATGCTGAAAAACCTGCTCCGAAAGCGGGCGAAGCGTTGGTCAAACTGGAAGCTGTTGGGCTGAATTACATTGACGTTTATCACCGCACGGGACTTTATCCGCTTCCGCGTCCTTTCATTCCCGGAATGGAGGCAGCAGGAACTATCGAAGCCATTGGCGAAGGGGTCACAGAAGTTGCTGTTGGCGACCGCGTGGCGTATGCAATGCAACCGGGCGCTTATGCAGATTACGCGGCCGTCCAAGCGCCGCGTTTAGTGAAAATTCCTGATGGCGTCAGTGCGGAACAAGCCGCAGCCGCAATGCTGCAAGGGATGACAGCACATTATTTGGTGACCTCAACCTATGCACTGAAATCTGGCGAAACTGCACTTATCCACGCGGCTGCTGGTGGCGTAGGCTTGCTACTGATTCAAATGGCTAAAAACATTGGCGCTCGTGCTATCGGGACAGTTTCGACAGAAGCTAAAGCGCAACTTGCGCGCGAAGCCGGAGCCGACGACGTGATTCTTTACACGGAACAGGACTTTGAAGCCGAAACTCGCAGATTGACCGGTGGCAAAGGAGTGCAGGTCGTTTACGATTCCGTCGGCCAAACGACGTTTTTGAAGAGCTTGAATTGTTTGTCGCCTCGCGGAATGTTGGCGCTCTTTGGCCAGTCAAGCGGTCCGGTTGCGGCTTTTGACCCTGGCTTGCTGGCACAAAAAGGTTCACTGTTTTTGACCCGTCCAAGTCTTGCGGCGTATGCGGCAACGCGCGAAGAGCTACTTTGGCGAGCGGGGGATTTATTCGATTGGATCAAATCGGGAAAGCTGAAGCTGCGAATTGAAAAGACCTTCCCGCTCTCCGATGCCGCCGAGGCGCATCGCCAACTGGAAGGTCGTAAGACTACCGGAAAAGTTTTGCTGATTCCTTAAAGATAGCCCGGAAGCGCTCTGTCAATTCTTTAAGCCACTGTTTTCAGAAAACCTAGCAGCCCTTCCGTGAATTCTGCCGGACGTACAATTTGTACCCAATGCCCAGCGCATTCAATCATC
>CAZXHW010000974.1:0-2993 GCA_964639915.1 uncultured Heliomicrobium sp. | reverse complement strand
AGCAGGGGGTTATCGAAATACACGGCTGAGCCCAGTGGCTGGCCTGACAATTGCGAGTTGTTGCGAGGGTGCAAAAACAGCTGTGTAACTGGCTGGTCTCTTCAAGCCTTGCCGAGGCTTTTGCAGCTGAATTTGTTTATGCAGCGCGATTGCATCGCACTACCTGACTCGGGAGATTCCGGTTCAATTTCTACGGCTGATGCTACGATGCGAGAACTGACCCCGCTGGTTGCGAGAACTGACCCCGGCGCCCATTAGCCACATGCCGCAATGGGTCCGGTTGAGCGAATGGTTAGGTTTCAGTGCGCAGCGTTCGCGGAGACAATTTCGTCTTGGTCTGTTCGTTTGAAGACCGGCACATCCAGTACAGTGCTGCAATGCAGGCAACTGTGGCTGCAGCGATCGCCATTTTCCAGAAATCTAAGTCTCTGTCTGGCCAAATTGGCAAGATCGATTTTGCAAACAGCGTGCACCAAATGGATGTTACAAAAACACTCAAAACTTGATTGATCTTGGTAACAGAGAAGGAGCCGGGTGCGATGAGCGGATTTTTCGTTGAAATGTCAGTGGCTATGATCTTATAGAGTGGCCCAAGTGTCATGTCTTCAAGCATATCAACATGTCGCTCCCAGTTGTTCTGCCAGAACTTGCTTCCCCGATTGACCAAATACCACGCGAAGGAGAAGATCAATCCGAGCGCAGAGAATAACAGCGATAACCAGGGCTCTCGGTCGGCTGATGTTTTGTACGTTAAAGCATATCCAGCAAAGGCTGCGCCAATAAATGCCCAAAAGTAAGTCGCACGCTTCCAGTAGAGTTCAATTTCAAACTTTCTGATATCAGTAGCAAATGCAAGGGCGCGGCCAGCTCTGGTTTCTGATTCCTTCAGTGCATCCTTATTCCAGCCAGGTGTGGGCTCGGCAAAGAGTTTTTTGTATTCTTCGGGTGTCAAGTGAGTCGCTCCACTATTTGTTTCTGAAACCTAACGTGGAGCTAACCGGCCTGCGCGGCTTTTCGCGCAGGTCCGGTTGAGCGTAGTGTTAGATTGCTGTCCCATTCCCAACAATCGCCGTGACAAATAGATAAAGCTGGTCGGCAAGATGCTGCTCATTCTCCCAGACAATGTGGTTGTACTGCCGCGTATCGAAATGGACATTTGCGAGGTCATCGGCGCGGACGCACCAGAACACGGGCAACCCGAGGCCCATAGCATAGCCTGCCTCAAAGTACACGCCAGGACGCTGCTGGGTTACGTCCGCAACAAGAAACCGAGAGTTCTTGATCTCGGTAATTATCTTTGTGTCGATTCGGTCAATGTGTGGCACTGCATCTACACGGTATGGCCTAAATTGGGCCTTCGATAAGGCGATTGCGATCCCATCTTTCCAAGCCGACGTAAGTTCTTCGGCAAATGACATAGCCACGAACACTTGGTCTGAAATTACCGCCGGGCGAGCATGATCCTCAAGGAATCCCCAGCCTGCCGAAGTAATCTCGAACGAGAACGCAAACGAGTCTTTGAGGTCGGCGGGACCGTCCGTTCGACGAACAAGGTCACGCTCAATCAGGGCTCGTAGCAAATAGACGAACTCTTCGTCGCCCGAAGCCCAAGCGAGGGGGTAATCAAGATGCGGTACAACGTCAATCGGTTTTCCCGGGAACGTTGTGCGACGCTCAAAGGCGCGAAGCAATAGGAGTTGCTTTTCAGAAACGCGGTAATTGGGGAGGGCGGCTTCGACATCCTTCAATGTATTTGAATTGATCTCAGGAACTTCGGAGCCCGATTCGGAGCGATCTCGAATCCACGCGGAGAGTTTGGGGCCAAGATCCCTCGATTCAGCAATTCGTGCAGCAGTATCAGTAATGGTGAATTTGCCGCAACGGCCGCATTCAAGAGTGATCCTCTCGCCATAGTCCCAGACGCGAACGTCCTTTGCATCCAGCTTGCAAATCGGGCACGCCTTTGTTGAAACGTTCGCCATTGCGACCTCCAAAGCAATCTAACGTAGAGCTAAGCGGGCTGCGCGGCTTTTAGCGCAGGTCCGCTTGAGCGCCGGGTTGAGCGCGGGTTGAATAAAACGCACGAAACGCCGCACCGCGAAAAAGTCGGCGCTGATGAAGCAACTGCGCTACAAGGCGGTCGGGCAAGAAACGCCCTCCTCGCCGTAGCGGATGGTGAGACGGCGGCAGGACGAAATGCAGCGGCCTGAGCGATAGGCGACGGCGCGCAAAAACCGCGCAGCCGCAAAAACCCACGGTGCATGGCCGAAGCCTGAAACGGGCTGACAGTGGAAAGAAGGTTGCGCATGCGCAGATGATAAGCGAAAGGAAACGAACGCACCCAACTATAATTAGACACCCCAAAAGGCGCCTTGTATTGCACCTCAGGGGTGTCTAAAAATTGAACGGGCAAGGCGGTACAAGGATTTTTCGCCATTTCGAACCCCGAAAAGCACCCGAAAGCATTCGTCAATTACACCTCCCATCCAGCAGACACCAGCGCATTGGCGGCGGATACATAAAGGCTTGTGCGACGTTGACCGTCACGGTGTCGACTGCACGTCACTCGCACCAGCTTTCCTGTTTGCTCATCCACAGCCTCGATGACGTCCCGGACTGCGTTTACCTCCGCCTCCTCGAAATAGACTTCTCTACATCGGGTGCCCAAGGATCGCTGAAGATCGTGGCCGTTTCGGGGAAAGAAACGCCATGTTTCTTGAGATTGCTCGCGGCCTTGGCGCGGTCCCATTGAAACTCCAAGCGTTAACGTCCTGCGTTCCCCGGTCGAATGACATGCAAGTTAATCCGCTTCCGCGCCGGATGCAAAGGAAAACGGTCATCCGACAGTGCCGCTCAATCGACAGTGCCGCTCAATGACGTCAAACCCAAAGGTGCTGCTGTGCGAGCGGCGGAATCACGGCGGGTGCGCGCAGCAACGACTACTTCCCCCGATACACCGGCGGGCGCTTCTCCTGAAACGACTTCACGCCCTC
>CAZXHW010000973.1:0-2996 GCA_964639915.1 uncultured Heliomicrobium sp. | reverse complement strand
GGCGACTGGTTTGCCAGTTCAATTCCGCCGAATAAACCTCGACGCTGAAATTCCCCGCGTAATCTCGCTTGTTCCACGCGCAGCCAATAATCCAAACCTTGCAGCGGCAGTTGCGCATCTTCCGAAGCTTTGACTTCAATCACAACCAGACGCCCTTTGTGGTTCACTGTCAGCAAGTCAATGACCGAACGTTCGTCGCCTCGCCACGCGGGGATTTGAGAGTAAACGAACCGGTCATCGAATCCAGTGTCCAGCGCGCTGATGTTCTGGCGTAACAGCGATTCCAGCCAGGCTTCTTCGCGCAAACGATGAAACGGATGGCGACGAGCTGAGGATATTGCCGAACGATGTTCAACGATGTCTCCAACCAGCTTAGCCAGTCGGTCGAAATTCGCTTCGGTTAAGGTTTCGGCGGGCGATTCTTCCAAACCTGCGACGCCGAAAACTACACGCGGCTTTTCGCCGAAACTTGCGCGCGCAAATTCCAACCCGTTGATTGAATAAATTTCCTTACCGGCGATTTTCCGAACCTCGATTTGTTCGTGAGCCAGTCGCAGGATTCTTTCGCGCCAATGGTTGTCAGCCGGTGTAATTTCGGGCCAATCCAATTCGCGTGGATGTGTGCTCAGCAATTCCCCTTGGGTCGCCAATTGAACGGAAGTCACTTCTTTGCGCCGTTCATCAATTTCAAGGCATTCAAGCTTTGCGCCCAAGTGCGTCGCGTCCAGCAACGTCAACCGTTCAATTGCGGTTTGTGAACGCCCAAGCGGTAAACAAAAGAACAATCGGTTGGCTTGTTGTGTTGTTTTTTGTTTGTCAGCGCGTTGTTGATTGAATTGCGACAGCCAGATCAAACCAGCGGCGATCATTCCGTCAATCTCAACCTGAGATTCGGCTTCTGTTGCTCCAATCGCCAGTGCAGTTTTGCCACGCAGTTTCAAAATCAGTCGGGCGTAACGTCCGTGGATGGAGCGAGAGTGCGCCGTCAAACGCTGAATGCCGTCGCTTTCAAAATGAGCGGCCAGCAGTTCCGATAAAGTTTGTGCATAAAGTTGCCGTCGCTCCGCCATTTCCAGGTTTTCGAATTCGACTTTGTCACGCCACTTTGACTGGTTGCGCAGGATCAAGGTCATCAACTCGTTGCCGAGCCCGCGTGTGGCTCGCAACCGCACTTCGGTTTCGTCAACTTCATACGCTGTGACACGCCAGCTTTGAGAGTGATCTTCGTTCCACCAAGCGAAAATCAGCTTTCCCCATTCGACACCAAATTCGCAATTGTCGCCGGTAATGTTCGCCGTCAGGATTTCTCCGGTGAGCAATTGCCGTTCGCTGCATTCCAACAATGCGTGTTCAATGGCGTATTTTGCTTCGGCAGCTTCCTGGCTGTTGGAGATCGAAATCATTCTTGAGAAAGGTTATGGGTTGCGTGGATTCACGCGCCTGTTGGCTTCTTGTGACTCTTTCGTGCGTCGTGCTACCATCCGCCCCGTTAAAGAATCGTAGACATTGTACCGTCCTTGATCTGATCAATCTATCTCTTCAACGCACGCGACAACAGTAACGAGCTTTCGGCCGATGAAAGCCGATGGCGTGCTGTTCGTAACTCCTTTTCCGGCGAAACGGAATCGCAAGAACGTTTCATTTTCCAGCCGATTACACGGAGCATTATGGTTTGTCACAATTGTGGTCGAGAAATCAAAATCATAGGCAAAGTGCAGCGCAGGGACGAATGTCCGCATTGCGACGCCGACATGCACTGTTGCAAAAATTGCCGATTCTTTGATCCCGGCAGAAACAATCAATGCACCGAAACCCAGGCTGATTACGTCAAAGACAAGTTGAAGTCGAATTTTTGCGAATACTTCGAGCCAAACAAGCGCGTTCCGTTGACTTCACGTGGAGGTGCGCAAGTCGTTCAGCGCGACGATGTGCGCAAGGCTTTCGATAATCTTTTCAAGAAAAAGTAATTCCAGTTTAGTAGTTGTATGGATCAACGTTTATTGCTTACACCGCCCGAAACTGAGTCGGACTCTCCTGAAAAACAGTCATCGCTGCCACAGGTCTGGTCAGCCGCGAATATTTCCACCGAGCCGTATCGGCGAACCGAAATTCATCGGCTGTCTGAAGTGGCACCGTACGGCTATGAGCAAATTTATCTGCCGCCGCCGCAACAGACCAAAAAGAAAGTGTTTCGGCATTGGCTTTTGTTAGCGCTGACAGTTGTGACCACCAGTTTGGCCGGCGCGGTGTGGTTCGGTCTTTCACTTAAGGCGGGAATGGTTTATTCCCTGACGGTTCTGGTAATCCTGGCCTCGCATGAAATGGGGCATTACATCGCCAGCCGTTGGTACGGCGTGGATGCGACCCTGCCATACTTCATTCCGTTTTTTATTCCTCCGATCGGCCCGATTCCACTGATCCCGCAGATCGGAACCTTTGGCGCATTCATCAAAATCAAATCGGCAATTCCATCACGCAAAGCTCTGTTCGACATTGGAATCGCCGGACCACTGGCGGGCTTTGTGTTTGCCGTTCCGGCAGCGTTCATCGCGCATTATTTTGCGCAGCCTGCGGCTCCGATGTTGGACGGAGGCGGAGGCATCATTTTGCAGGACCCGCTGTTGTTCAAAATCTTCCACGTCCTGTTTCGTCTGCCCGAAGAAGTGGAGTTAAATCCGGTGATGCTGGGTGCCTGGGTCGGTTCGTTGATGACGGCCTTGAATTTAATGCCGGTTGGTCAGCTTGACGGTGGGCACGTCACGTATTCCATCTTTGGCCGTTTGGGCCATCGTGTAATTGCCGTTACGTGTTATGTCAGCGTGATTGCGCTGACGGTGTATTCCCTGATCAGCGGCGCCGGGAACTGGGTGCTGTATGCCGTGATTTTGACGTTTATGCTTAGAAGCGGTCATCCGCCGGTCATTGATGAACGCGAACCGATTGGCATGGGTCGAAAAGTAGTGGCAATCATTGGATTGATCGTTTTCATTTTGTGT
>CAZXHW010000972.1:0-3004 GCA_964639915.1 uncultured Heliomicrobium sp. | reverse complement strand
GGCGAATGACTCTGCTCTGGCGCAGGACGGCAAACTTCCGCATCCAGCACAAACCGTGGCGGCCAAATCCAAACGCGTCGTTCACTTTTTTATGGCCGGGGCCGCCAGTCATATTGACCTGTTCGATTACAAACCGGAACTGATCAAACGCCACGGCCAGCCGAGCGATTTCGGCGAAAGTGTGGAAACCTTTCAGGATGGTTTAGGCCCCTGGCTGAAACCTGTGTGGGATTTCAACCCGTATGGCCAAAGCGGCAAGATGCTGGGCGAACCAGTTGCGGCGCTCGGCAAAGTCGTAGACGAGATCGCCTTTGTTCACAATTTGATCAGCAAATCCGGCGTTCACAGCACGGCGACGCTATTGCAAGCGACGGGCTTTTTGCTGCCCGGCTTTCCTGGCGCAGGGTGCTGGGTTAGTTACGGCCTGGGTTCGATGAACGACAACCTGCCGACTTTTGTTGTCATGCCTGACCATCGCGGCTTGGCTTCGAATGGAGTCAAAAACTGGGACTCAGCGTTTTTGCCTGCCGAACACAGCGGCACGGTGATTTATCCCGGTCGCGAAGAACCTGTCGCGGATTTGTTTCCACACAAAACTGCCAATTACGTCACGCGCGAAAGCGAAGCGGCAACCCAAAAATTGATGACGGAAATCAATCGCACCCACGCCGCCACGCGCGAAGGTGATCAGCGATTGGAAGGTCGAATTCGTAGCTACGAACTGGCCGCCAAAATGCAGATGGCCGCCCCCGAAGCGTTAAATTTGAAAGCGGAACCGGAACACGTGTTGAAGCTGTACGGACTGGATCGCGGCCCGCGCGATTGGCCCAAAGAAATCAACGACGAAGAAGAAACGTTTTACTTCGCGCAAAAATGTCTGACTGCACGGCGCTTGCTGGAACGTGGCGTGCGCTTCATTCAAATCTGGAGCGGGAACGATAACAGCTTCCCGCGGCGCAATTGGGATTCGCACGAAAACATCAAACAGGATCACGGGCCGCTGGCGACGGGAATGGCGCGCGGCTGCGCGGCGTTCATTCAAGACTTGAAACAGCGCGGCTTGCTGGACGACACCATCATTTTGTGGACGACTGAATTTGGCCGCATGCCGTCCAGTCAGGGCGGTACCGGACGCGATCACAATCCGTTCGTCTTTACCAACTGGCTGTGCGGAGGCGGGATCAAAGGCGGCATCAGTTATGGCGAAAGCGATGAGTTCGGCTACAAACCGCTGGATCGCAAAAACCCGACAGAGGTTTACGACATTCACGCCACGATGCTGCACTTGCTGGGCATTGACCACGAACAACTGGGCTTTTATCACAACGGCATCAAGCGGCGGCTGACCGATGTTCACGGGCACGTGATCAAACCATTGATTGCGTAAGCCACAAGGCAAACCCTGGCTGGAATTTCATTTTCCATTTTTTATTTTTGAGTTGTCATTTGTCATTGCGTTGAAGCTTCGTGGATCAGCGATGACAAATGACTATTGAAAAATGGTAAATGGAAAATCTATGGGCTGATATCTATGAAAAACATTCTGACTGCAATCAGTGTAATGGCTGCAATGATCTTCAGTGCGTTTGGTCAGCAAGCAGATTTTGACCTTCTCATTCGCAATGGTCGGATCGTTGACGGAACGGGCAATCCGTCTTTCGTCGCCGATGTCGGCATTCGCGATGGCAAGATTACGGCGATTGGACGGCTCACCGACCGCAAGGCGACGCGCATGATTGACGCGGCGGGCTTGGTCGTTGCGCCCGGCTTCATTGACATCCACAACCATTCCGATGACACGATCCTGGAAGACGGCAACGCCGAAAGCATGGTGCGCCAAGGCGTGACGACGATGATTTTTGGCGAAGGCGGTTCCGCTGCGCCTTCGGAAAAGTGGAAAGATTTCGCCAGCTACTATGCCGAACTACTGCGGCGAGGAATTTCGACCAACGTCGGTTCGTACATCGGATCAAGCACCGTCTGGACGACGGTTCACGGCAGCAAAGCTGGGCCAGCCTCGGCAGAAGAACTCAACCGCATGCGCTCTGTCGTTCGCCTAGCGATGGAACAAGGGGCGCTTGGAGTCGCCAGCAGTTTAAGCGGACCGCCCGGCGTCTGGATTGACACCGACACACTGGTGACGATGTGCGAAGTCGCTGGAGAATTTGGCGGCATCTATTCCACGCACATGCGCACCGAAGGCGAAGGCGTTTTCAAATCCGTCGCCGAAGCGCTGGAAATTGGCCGCCGCGCCAAACTTCCCGTAGACATCATTCACCTGAAAATCGCCGAGCATAAATTGTGGGGCAAGATGCCTGAATTGGTTGCGCTGATCGCCAACACGCGAGCGAAGGGCCAACTGGTCGAAGCTAATGTATACCCATACCGCGCCGGACAAAACAATTTGTCCAGTATCATTCCGCCCTGGGCGCACGAAGGCGGCAGCAAGGCGTTGATTGCTCGACTGAAAGACGCGTCGTTGCGACCTCGGCTGGAAAAAGAAATTCTGAATGGTATTCCCGGCTCCGACTGGTACAACCATTACACGGCGACCGGCGGCTGGGACGGCATGTTGCTGGTGACGTTCCGAAATCCGAAGTACAAACAATTTCAAGGCAAGCGCATGAGCGAGGTGATCAAGGCGATTGGCAAACCGCCGCTCGATGTGTTGTTTGAACTGCTGGCCGAAAACGAAGGCTCGGTCCCGACGGTGTATTTTCACCACGCGGAAGAAGACATGCGCTATGCGCTGAAACAGCCGTTCGTTTCCATCGGTTCAGACGGAACGGCCGTCAAAACCGAAGGGCCGCTTGCCGCTGGGCATCCGCACCCGCGCTATTACGGCACCTTTCCACGCGTGCTGGGTCGTTACGTCCGCGAAGAAAAGCTGCTTTCCCTGGAAGAAGCCGTGCGCAAAATGACTTCAGCTAACGCTGCGAAGATTCGCATTTACGACCGGGGCTTGCTGCGGCCTGGCCAATGGGCGGATGTGACGATCTTCAAC
>CAZXHW010000971.1:0-3022 GCA_964639915.1 uncultured Heliomicrobium sp. | reverse complement strand
CATCGTAATCAATTGGCCAATGGCTTGACGATGAAGGATTTCGAAATACACGCCAACCCGACCGTTTCGCTTTCGGGTTTTGTACGCGCAGGCGAATACTTCAGCCCTGCGGACAAAGACAGCCTGGCCAGTGTGGTTTCGGCCATGCTCAGCAAAGGGACCGCTCGACGTTCCAAGCTGGAAATTGCCGAAGAGTTGGAATCCGCCGGAGCAAGACTTGGGTTTGCCTCGAACACATTTTCCGCTTCAATCAACGGGCAAAGTTTGAGCCGCGATTTGCCCTTGATCATTTCCACTCTGGCTGAAGAATTGCGCGAACCAGTGTTTCCCGCTGAAGAATTGGAAAAGCTGAAACAGCGTTACATCGCCAGCATCAAGGAAGATCAGGACGACACGCGCTCGCGGGCTTACGAGCGAATGTCGCAACTGGTGTTTGACGCAGGCAACCCGTTTTACCGCTTGCCTGCCGAAACGGCAATCAGTCATTTGGAAGGCATTTCTTCTGACGATTTGCGTGCGTTTTACCAGCAATACTACGGAATGGAATCAAGCGTGCTGGTCATTGTCGGCGACGTTGTGCCGGACGAAGTGAATGCGCTGGTCGAAAAACATCTAGGCGATTGGAAAGGAGCGCCAGCCGCTGAAATCAATCTGGCGGTAACGCCGCTTCAGACCGAAGCCAGACGCGAAGTCGTGGCGATGAAAGACAAACCAAATTGCGACATCATCATTGGTCACGCTTCCGGGTTGCGGCGGTTAAACCCGGACTATCTGGCGGCGGTCATCGGCAACAATGCTCTGGGGCAATCAACGCTTTCTTCCCGGCTTGGGTTAAAAGTGCGCGACGAAATGGGACTGACTTACGGCATCAGTTCCGGGTTTCGCTCCGGCATAGGCGACGGCCCTTTTACAATAGGCTTGACCGTTGCACCGCAGGACATTGATTCGGCAATAGACACAACCCTGGAAATCGTCAGCAACTACGTTACCAGCGGCATCAGCGAAGAAGAGCTACAGAATGAACAATCCTCCGTCGCCGGTTCTTACAAGATTGGGTTGGCTACTAATGCAGGGATCGCCGGGCAAATCGTCAGCGCGGAATTGTTCGGACTCGGCGTGGAGTATTTGGACAAGTTCCCTTCGCTGATCGCGGCACTGACCAAACCGGAAATTGACGAAGCGATTCGCAAATATCTTCATCCCGAAGTGGCGACGACGGTGATTGCGGGAACTCTAGCCTAATGATGAACTCTGAATGATGAAGGATGAATGGCCTCAAACCAGACTCATCTCTCATCATTCATCCTTACTTTATGAAACTCGGAATCCTTCTCTTCAACCTCGGCGGCCCTGAAACGCAAGCAGACGTCCGCCCGTTTCTCTTCAATCTGTTTGCCGATCCCGAAATCGTGCGGCTGCCAATCAAAGCCTTGCAAAAGCCGTTGGCCTGGATCATCTCAACATCGCGGGCGAAAAAGTCTTCGGCGAATTACCAGTTAATCGGCGGAGGCTCTCCGCTGGGGCGAATCACGGATGAGCAAGCCGAGGCTTTGCGCCAGGAACTTCAGCAGCGAGGAATTGAAGCCGAGGTTTATGTCGGGATGCGGTATTGGTACCCCTTCACGGCGGAGGCTTTGGAGCAGATCGAACGCGATGGCATTACGGATTTGGTTCTGTTGCCGCTTTATCCGCAGTATTCGGTTTCAACGACTGGTTCCAGCTATAAGGACTTTGACGCGCTGCTTGCCAAGCGCAGTAGCTTACAAAACATTCGACGGCGCGACATTTCAACCTGGTTTACGCACACTGGTTACATTGACGCTCTGGCCAGCCAGATCACCGAAAAGTTTGCCACTTTTCCCAATCCTGATCCGGCGCAGATTCATCTGTTGTTTAGCGCGCACAGCGTCCCGGTCAGCTACATTGCAAACGGCGACCCTTACCTTCAACACACGGAAGAAACTGTCCGGCTGGTGTCTGAACGACTCGGCAATCGCAATCCTGTACACCTCAGCTTTCAAAGCAAAGTCGGCCCGGTGAAATGGCTGGAACCTTCAACGGACATGAAACTTCGCGAACTGCGCGCGGCTGGCGTCGAGCAGGTGCTGGCCATTCCGATCAGCTTTGTTTCGGAACACATCGAAACGTTGTACGAGTTGGATATCTTGTACAAAGACCTGGCCGAAGAACTCGGGTTTACCTATCGTCGTGTCCCTGCCTTTAATACCGACCCGCGTTTCATCAGCGCGCTGGCAGATTTGGTTTGCGAAAAACTTGATTGATGTGGATTCCCACAGGCGCTGGCAGTGGCTTCAGCCATTACAACAACGTTGCTGCACGTCTGATGTTGCCGCTAAAACATCACGATAATCCTTCCGTTCGACACCAACAGAACTTCACAACCGATCGGGAGGATTTATGATTACAAGGATTGGGGCAATCGTCGTGATATACGCTTGCACGGCAATGGCCTGGATGATTTTGGGCAACACTGTGGATCAACGCACGAGCGCTTCTCACGAAACACTGGAAACGGCCGTCACGCAATTGTGGGGAACGTCTCAGCGCCAGCGTGCGCCAGAGGTCTATTACCAAACCCAGAAAGAAAATAAAGTCGTCACAAACGAAGCTGGCAAGATAGTGACGAAGACTGAAACCCAAACGACGACGCATCCGCTGTTGCTGGATGGCAGCGACATCAATGTTTCGCTGAATCTGGAACATCGCCAGAAAGGGTTGCTGTGGTATTCGACGTATCGCGTAGGCTTTGCAGCCAAATACCGAGTCGTGAATTACACCGACCAGCCGCAAGAAATTCTCCTCAACTTCGCATTTCCCACGGCTCAAGGCGTTTACGACAACTTTCGCTTTGCCATCGGCGGACGCGAAGAACCGAATCTGCAAGTCGCGGGCGGCAAACTCAGCGGCAAGATGAAACTCGATCCAGGCAAATCGGAAATCGTCGAAGTTGCGTATCAATCGCAAGGCCTCGACGAATGGTGGTACGACTTTGGCGAAAACG
>CAZXHW010000970.1:0-3024 GCA_964639915.1 uncultured Heliomicrobium sp. | reverse complement strand
AATTCGAGTAATAGCCATGTCAAATATGTACTTCTAAAATGAAAAGACCGCCTTCTGCCATTCCGATACTGAATACAAGTTTCCGTATTGAAAACTACTCTCTGATAGTGGAAACATCAGATTTCTTTTCGTTGCTGGAAACCTATTCTTGAGCAAGCCACTCCAGCAAACCAAACTCCTAAACTTTAGCATAGAGAATTTCTCAAACTCTGCGATCGTACTTCCATTTTCTTTCGGCGGCATTAGTTCGAAGCGGCTTTCCATTCAGAACCGTCAGCATAGCTGATGCTCTGAATCATCACTTGCTCCGAATACCGATCCTGGGACTTCTTGCTCGCCTTCGCTGCATCAATGGCACCGGTCGGAGGTGACGATGAGCGCTCGACCACAGTCTTGGTTTTGCCTGGGCCAATGCTCGCTTTACTGACGAACCGACGACGACCGACTTCTCGGTTTGTGCCGGGATCAAAGAACACGTACTCCCAGGTGAGCGTGCGAATTTCTTTCGCTGCGGTGTTCTTGAACTTCACCTCATAAAGATAGGCAACCGAAACCCCGTGTTCTCTTTTTGAGAGCTTGGGTGCTGGCGGCAGTGTAGGTGGCATTCCCTGCTGATTTTTGATTTTGTTTTGCTTCTCCAAATCTATCCGAGCACGCTCTTCTTGTTCACGCTCTTTCTGAATCTTGAACTGATCTTCTTCGAGCGCAGCGTTGTGGTACTCCTCACGCCATTTCTTTTGCAAGACGATTACATCGGGTTTTGCAGACTGGTCAGATGGAATCTGCGCTTTGGAAAATGAGGCAGATAAGCACAGCACAAAGACGAAACAAAGAACGTTCATTTCGTGACGCTGATGCTGAAGCAACTGATCCGGTTTTCGCTTCTTGCTCAATCGCATAAAAATCCTTTCCGGCTGGCAGTAAGATTCGTGGTTTGACTGATACGGCTTTGCTGTCTGATGCGGCGCGGCGGATTATAGGTTCGCCTCTGGCGAAGGCGCAATTGTTTTCGGGGAAAGCTGCTCTATTCAGCCGGATCTGCAAACACGCAGGGCAGATTTTCCAATCTGCCCTGAACCTCGCGCCAAACAAGCCAGTGGAACAATGAAAGAATCCTTCCATTCAGGATCTTACGGCTAAGTAAACATGGGCAGGTTGGAAAACCTGCCCTACCTAGAATCACACGATAATGACACGCTTGATTGGCTGATGGGATTCCAACTTCGTAGAAATTTGTTTTCAGCCATAAAAGAAAGGAACTGCAAACGGGATAACTATCCAAATAACTCGAATCAATTAACCACTAATAAATCTTAGCAGCGTTTCTAACATTAAAGTCTTACGTTTCATAACTTTATGATTGACCACTGAGAAGCTGCTTCTGTAGTATGCGCGACCGTTGGCGCTTCGCGAGAAGCAATCTTTCCTGCCTCATTTCTACTCATTCTCTGCCCCATTCGTTACTTACACAATTAACACTCAGAATAGGAGCGTTAGAAGTTTATGCTGCATCTCTATCTGCGACGTTTCCTGCCCTACCCGTTTATTCATCTTAAAACTTTGCTTGTCGGCGTGATGATCTTCAGCCTTTGCTCGGCGATGTTTTCGCCTGCCAGGCGGGTTTCTGCTCAAGGACAATGCACAATCGGTTGCAAAGCAACTGTGCCAGCAACTGCGCCAGTAAATGAAGCCGTACCATTTACCTCTGAAGTTACTTCGGAAGGCTGCGCCATTACGCCAGCCTACGAATGGGAATTCGGTGACGGCCTGGAGCGGATCACAGCGCAAAACTCTTCGCACAAATACGTGTTACCCGGCACATACAATTGGCGGCTGACGTCCAGTGCCGCCAGAATTGATACTGTTGCCGGTGGTTTCGGCGAAAAGGCTCCGGCCAAGCAGGCGCCACTGCCAGCGCCATCCGATATTGCACTCGATCCGCAAGGACGCGGGTTTTATGTTGCCCTTGCTTCCAGCAGTGGAAATAGCGTCCGGTTCATCAACACAACAAACACTGAAGTCACAATCGGCGGACAGAAAATTGCCGCCGGTACTGTGCAACGACTGGTTGGAGAAGGAATAACCTCTGAAAAGAACATCCCCGGAAGACAGTACGACGTTGGCTTTCCGATTGGCATCGCAGTCAGCGCCAACGGCAATTTGCTGTATGTGCTGGATAACTCAACGTCCTCAATACACGTTTATAACGCTTCAAACGAAACGCAATCCATTTGCGACCTGACGATTGATTCCGGACGCGCTGCAAGACTTTACCCACAGGGTTTCGAACGACTTGGATCAAACCTGAGAAGTATCGCCGTCCATCCCAATGGTGAGCTTTACGTCGCCGACGCCTCGAATGGCATCAACAAAATATTCAAGGTTTCTCTTTGCGACAGCACGCCGATTACCGTTGCCGGAAACGGCGTGACAACGCGTCCGGAAGCTGTATTCACAGCCGGAGCGGCAACCTCAACTCCGCTGCTGCAACCCAGCGCAATCACGTTTGACGGCAACGGCAACCTGTACATTGCCGACACCGGACACGCGCGAGTCGTCAAAGTTGATTCCGCCGGACAGGCTACGCTGGTTGCTCAATTCCCGACCAACCGCAACCCCACGCCAACGGACGTCAATCCCTTCCCGAATGGATTGGCATTTGTCGGCGACAATCTGTACGTCGTCATGGGCAGCCAACAAACCATTGTGCGGCTGGGCGCACAACCGGCAATCGTCGCCGGTCAATCCTTTGTCGGATGCAATTACACGCTTTCCAATTGTGGCGATGGAGGCCCGGCAACAGGTGCGTCATTCGCCATGGCCAGCAGCACGGATCAGCCGCCTGTGGCTGGCATCGAAAGCGACGGTAGCGGATTGTTGATTGCGGACCAGATTGGCAATCGCCGAGGCCGCATCCGCTACCTGAATTTGAGCGCCGGCCAGAAAACAATTCTGGATACGACCATCGCGCCGGGCAGCGTTGATACGGTTGCTGGCAATGGATTATCCCAGCCTTCGAACGGC
>CAZXHW010000969.1:0-3033 GCA_964639915.1 uncultured Heliomicrobium sp. | reverse complement strand
ATGCGCATTATGGCTTGCACGAAAACCACAGTTTGCATTGCGCTGAAACCGACATCCCGATGACCGGTTTGATCAAGGACTTGAAGGCGCGCGGCTTGCTGGATTCGACCTTGATCGTCTGGGGCGGAGAATTTGGCCGCATGCCGATGTCGCAATCCGGCATCGGACGCGATCACAACCATTACGGCTTCTGCATGTGGATGGCTGGCGGGGGCGTCAAAGGAGGCCAGATGATCGGCGAAACCGATGAATTTGGACTGAAGGCGGCTGTCGAACCTTATTCCGTTCACGACTTGCACGCGACGATCCTTCACTCGATGGGCTTGGAGCATCGAAAATTGACTTACTATTACGGCGGACGCGAACAACGTTTGACGAACTTCGGCGGCGATCCGATTTTGAAGGTGTTTGCTTAGGGCATGATTGACGTAGACCCTGAAATAATTGGCGAACGTGTCAAACGTGGCGATTATTTCGTTAAAAGCCATGCTGTGATCCATGCCTTTAAGGAAGGCTTTGACGAGAAACACATGGTCGAAGCTGTTCTCAATGGTAAAATCATTGAGGCTTATACAGCAGAGCAGCGTGTGTTGGTTTGTGGACAAGCGGCTCTGACAGAATCAACCAAAATTTATTTGCACGTTGTCTGTGAGTGCTCTGACCCAATCTATGTTGATTTTGTCACAGCTTACATTCCTGACGAGACGCAATGGCAAAAGCCGCCTTTTAGTCGGCGGCGCAAACCTGGAAAGTAGTTTTATGGAAACCAAACCAGTTCCGATTTGTAATCAACATAAACAAGCAAAAGAGTGGCGTCAGGTCACGTTTGAATACAACGAAGATGGTATCTCCGTGCGTGTTCCGGGAATTTATGCCTGGGTTTGCCCAGAAGATGAAGAGCCGTCGTTTACGCCTGAAACAGCAAGTGAATTGATTTCAACAATGCGGGAATTGGTTGAGTCTGCAAAGCGTGCGCGCGCTCGTCGGTCAGTGCTGACAGAGTACATTGTTTCAGTTTCGCCGGGCGAGCACCTTCGCCCGGCAGCTTGAGCCAAATTTTATTGAGGGAATTACCATGCACTCAACCAAGCGTTCACTGATGTCACGCCGGGAATTGATCTTTCGTGCCGGAGCTGGGTTTTCCGGCTTGGCGTTGGCCTCATTGCTGGACAAGGACGGATTGTTGGCGGCGGAGCCGGGACAGCAAAAGCGAGTCAATCCGTTGGCTCCGAAAGAATCGCATTTCAAAGGCAAAGCCAAATCCGTCATCTTTTTGTTCATGTACGGAGGTGTTAGCCACGTGGACACTTTCGATCCCAAGCCGGAGCTGACCAAAAATCACGGCAAGCCGATGAACAAAGGCAAGGTGGATGTCTTTTTCGGCAATCCCGGCAACTTAATGGCTTCGCCGTACAAGTTCAAAAAGCACGGGCAATCGGGCATTGAAGTTTCGGAGCTTTATCCGCACATCGCGCAAAAGGTTGACGACCTGTGTTTGGTTCGTTCGGTGTATACCACCAGCAACAATCATTCGCCTGCGATCTTTCAGATGAACAGCGGGAACATGCGTCCGGGCAATCCGTCGCTTGGTTCGTGGGTGACTTACGGGCTTGGCAGCGAGAACGAAAATCTGCCGAGTTACATTGTGATGTACGACTGGCGAGGCGGCCCGATTGGCGGAGCGCCAAACTGGGCTTCGGGCTTTATGCCTGCGGCGTATCAGGGCACGTCGTTTCGTTCGGGCGGAACTCCGATTGCCGACTTGAATCCGCCGAAGTGGGTTGATCCGCATTTGCAGCGGCAGGAAATTGATTTTGTGCAGAAACTGAATCAATCGCATCAGACTACGCATCCGGGCAATTCTGATTTGGATGCGCGCATTGCTTCGTATGAACTCGCCTTCCAGATGCAGACGCACGCTCCTGAAGCGATGGACCTGTCGAAAGAGTCCCATGTCACCAAAAAGCTGTATGGCATTGGTGACAAGCCGACGGATTATTTTGGCAAACAGTGTTTGATTGCCCGGCGAATGGTTGAACGCGGCGTGCGCTTCATTCAGTTATACAGCGGCGGAGGCCACCAGCAGGAATCCTGGGATGCGCATTACGGCTTGCATGAAAACCATTCGATGCACTGCGCCGAAACCGATAAACCGATGGCAGGATTGATCGCCGATCTGAAAGCGCGTGGCTTGCTGGATTCGACACTGATTGTTTGGGGCGGGGAATTCGGTCGCATGCCGATTTCGCAATCTGGCATCGGGCGCGATCATAATCCGCACGGCTTCACAATGTGGTTTGCCGGAGGCGGCATCAAAGGCGGCCAAGTCATTGGCGCGACAGATGAATTTGGCTATAAGGCAGAAGTCGAGCCGTACTCCGTTCATGATTTGCACGCGACAATCCTGCACGCAATGGGACTCGATCACCGTAAACTGACCTATTATTACGGCGGGCGCGAACAGCGGCTGACGAATTTCGGCGGTGATCCGGTGCTGAAAATGTTTGCTTGAAAAACGGTTCAAGTTTTCAAAACAAAAGGGCGACTGTTGCCAGCAGTCGCCCTTTTGTTTTGATTCAGCCAGACTTTTTTCGCTGTCAACGTTCGGCTTGCAGCCGGACGTAACTTAAAATCCAGGCTAAATGGCCGTAACGCGCAAAGTACATTTTCTTGCCTGTCAGGTTCATTTCCACTGCAACTGCGCGAAGGATTTCAGCACCGGCAATCAGGTTTTTCGGTGTGAATGTGTTGCGCACCGATTCGACCTCACGTTCGGCTTCCTGTCGCAAAGCAGCATTGGTAATCCGCGAAAGATCGGGATTCAGTAATGCTTCGGGGTCGGTGAGCGCTCGGTTGTGAAAGCTGATGATGTCGTTTGCCGTCAGTGGCGTGAACGAATGCCTGTCTTCAGGGTGAAGCAAAGTCGCCAATGCCCAAACAATTCCCCCGGAAAGATAGACTTTGCGGCGATTCAGCAAGCCCGGCTTTCTGGCAATTTCGGACCGCAACGGAGAGCGAACCCATTCATTGGCA
>CAZXHW010000968.1:0-3061 GCA_964639915.1 uncultured Heliomicrobium sp. | reverse complement strand
AGTTCGTCAAAGCTCGCTTCGCTGAAGCCGATGGAAAACGTCTTGACCGGTTGATCCATTGCGCGAGCCATCATCGCCACAACTGTGCTGGAATCCACCCCGCCCGAAAGAAAAGCTCCCAGAGGAACTTCGCTGACCAGCCGCACGCGCACGGCTTCGGAAATCAATTCCCGCAATCGCTCTGCATAATAAGCTTCGCTTTGTTGGGGCTGTTGTTCGGCGGAGTCGTAGTGAAAATCCCAGTAGCGGCGAGTCGTCACTTTCCCCTCACGAAAAGTCATGGTGTGGCCGGGCGGTAATTTGTGAATGCCTTGAAACGCAGTCAACGGATCGTGGACATAGCCGAAGGAAAGAAAGTCAGAGATTGCTTCCAAATTTGGCCGACGTTCAATTCCCGGAAATTGCAGCAGCGATTTGATTTCCGAACCGAAAACCAACGCACCACCAACAATCGAGTAATGCAGCGGCTTTTTGCCTGCTCGGTCGCGCGCGATAAATAACTTATTCTCGCGGCTGTCCCAAATGGCAAACCCAAACATGCCACGCAACCGTTCGACACACCGTTCGCCCTCTTCTTCGTACAGGTGAACGATGGTTTCGGTATCCGTGCGAGTCCGGAATGTATGACCACGCGCAATCAAATCTGCGCGCAATTCCGCAAAGTTGTAAATCTCTCCGTTAAAAACAATCCAAACTGAGCCGTCTTCGTTTGAAATCGGCTGATGCCCTGTGGCGACATCAATAATTGAAAGCCTGCGCATGCCAATGGCCAAACCATCTTCGACGTAATACCCCGCATCGTCTGGACCGCGGTGCGTGATGACATCGCACATCCGTCCTATCAGTTCGCGGCTTTCAACCGGCGACATTGCGTTATTCGGCCTGAAAAATCCTGCAATACCACACATGACTATGACACTTTAGCCCGCCCTAAGAGCTTGGCTTCCTTTTTGTTGATTCCTCGCGATAACTCGCGGGATTTTTTCCACAATACGCCTTCACCCATTTTTGGCTTCCATAGCACTCCACCGGCAGTTTTCCCGCTAGCAGGCGAAACCTGTACAAGTGCCAGACTGTTGTTATCAGCAACTTTTTCCAATTCATAAATCCTGCACAGCCCAATTGCATAAGCCGCGGGGTAATAGAGATACCAAAGATACTCAATCGAAGCGAAAAAGCTGCAAACGACATAACCAACCAAGATGGCTTGTAAACCCACACACAAATAGTAGCTTTCCTTGTCCTTTCCTTGAGGCGAATCTCCGAGTTGCCGTTCCATCAATTGCAATCTACGCAGCGGCTTGAAGTTGATGATCAGATATGCGATCAGTCCTAAAATTCCAAGTTCAGCGGCAATTTCCAGGTACCCGTTATGAGCCTTCTCTTCATTTACAGAGTATATGTGGTAATTCCCCATCCCGACGCCATACGGTCTGGTGCTTGCGACCAGTATGACTCTTTCAAGCAATCTACGGCGCTGATACGAAGAGCCAGTTTGGTCTTGCTCTGAATCAAAGATCGTAAACACACGTTTTCCAAATCCGCCCGGCGCTGCAACCGAAACAAAGCCCAAAATCAGAACCCCGGCAAAAAACATTTTCAGTCGGCGGCCCCGCCCCAATTTCCACATCATGAAAATGAACACCGCCGCCATTCCCAGGAAACCACCGCGGGAATAGGTAATCATCACGACCACGGAAAACAGGCCTGCAATGGCAAAGTAAAGCCAACGCAAAATCCCGGTTCTGGGCAAACCAAGCGCCACCGCCAGTGGAATCAACAAGTCCAGAGCATCAGCCAGATCGTTTGGGTTGCCGAACATGCCTCCACCGACGAAAGCGATCCGTCCGGGAACTCCTTTTGCCAGCAGCATAGGCCCCCCGCCCAAATAACCTTTGATTGCTCCCAGGGCGATCCACACTCCGCCCGCTAGCACTAGATTGATGATGGAAAGCAGCCGTTTGCGCGTATCCAGCAGGTTAACCATCAAAATAAAGATCAACACCACCTTGCTGAATGTATCGTTAAACACCTCCCAGCTTTCATTTGGCGCAGCCGCTACCGGCATCAGCAGCACACACAGAGCCGCCAATAACAACATCATCTTGACTTCGATCAGCCAGACGCTCAGTGGCTCACCGCTGCTAAGCTTGCCAAAGGCATAGGAAAGCACGGCGGTGATCGCAACAAATTTAATGATTGACAGTGTGCCAAAAATTTCCGGGAATAATTCATTCGGGCGCAAATACAACAACAGCGTCAAAACATAAACCGACCCAAAAGCCAGGCCATATTTCCCCGCCTGAGTTACTCCCTGGTTCAAACCAGATTGCACCGTGGCCACACCACCTTGCGGAATCTGTCCAATCCTGTTTTCCCGGTTGAAAATCTTCATCTGCTTGATTGTTTTATGACTGCGCGTCAGTCGGCGAAGCGGGTACAATCCGAACCATCCCGAACTGGCTTACTTTTTGCCACAGACCACGCAACATCGCCTGGTCCTCATTTGTCACGGCCCCTGAAACAAACAACGAAATCAGGTAGCTAAGCCCAAATACCAATGAACAAACTATCAGCACTACTTGAACAGGTCTTGGCCCCAACGCAAACTTCACAAATACAGTGATAAGCGCGGCAGCGACAGACGCAAGAGCCTGGCGTCCAAGCGGTGCGAATCTCCACATATCCTGCCGCCTAACTCCTAAACGTCGCCCAACCACCGTCATCGTCACAATGGCATCAAATGTGCGCGTCAACGCCACTGCCGTTATCGCTCCGACCATTCCGCCCAACCGAATCCCCGCGTAAAGCGCAAAAAAGGTCAACGGAAGAAGAAGCAAACAGAATTTGACGCGAAAAAATCTCAACTCTGGCAAAGCCCGCAGCACCGTTCCCACCAGAAACACATAAAGCAAAATGTTAATCAGGTTGATTGCAAAAACAGGAGTTGCGGCTGCATAAGTGGCTGTGAACAACGTCAAAATGAATTCCTGCCGCAACACGAACAACATTGCGCAGATAGGGAAAAACGCAAACGCCAGCATTCGCATGGAGTTAGTCC
>CAZXHW010000967.1:0-3061 GCA_964639915.1 uncultured Heliomicrobium sp. | reverse complement strand
CGGGTCCTGAAAGCTGGACAGATTGGCTCGGCCTTCCAGCGAAAAAATCTCTTCATACGCGATGGCCGCCCCCAGCGAATCGTCAATCAATTGCAGCGAGACGGAAGCTTCTGCTGTTCCCCCGCCAATCGAAGCCAGCGTAAACAGATACCCTCTCCAAATGGCATCTGCGCTGATTACGACATTCACCGGACGCGGAACCGATCCCGACAACTTGAAGCGAGTATCAATGTACGCGGTGGCAGACCCGACGACGCCAGCGCTCAACAGCGTCGCATAAACTTCCGCGTTGGCTTCGACCTGGCGGGTTTGCACGTTAAATCTGCTGTCTGCTTTGCTAACCTCCACTTCGCCGCCAATAATCGGAATTGGTCTTTTTTGAGTCCCGGTATCATCGTTTCCGCCCGACGCAAACCGTCCAAAAATGACGGACTCTCCTGGTTTGACTTCGGGAATCTGGGCGGAGCCGTTGACTCCAAGTGTTAGCCAGACAAGCAAAGTGACTGTAATCATCAGAATTCCTGAGGAATTTTTCTTTTTCATGGTTCATCTCCAATGTGGGTTGGGGGAGAGATGAATTTCCTCTCCGCGGGTTTTGGATTGGCACCGGTTCATTCAAGCCTATGTCGTTGCACTGAGGCGGACAGTTCACGCAACGAATGTAAAACCGTCTGTGGGGTGAGCGGTCTTTGAAGACTTGCGACAAACAAAGGAATTCGCTGGCGGGTAGGATGGTAGCCAGACAAAGGAAGCCCATGCTCAGAAAGAACGTATGGAGCTGCCCGAGTATGACTGTCACACCTCCCGGTTTGAATAAGGCCAAACAGGGTCGCAACCGTCAGCGTAAACGCACTGCGGCCACGATCGAAATAAGGCTCAATTCGTTGGGTAAGTCGAAAGGCAGTCGCAACAATCGAATAATGCTGCGACTGGTGGGGTAAGATGAAAAACAGCCGCAACAATTAAACATTGTCGCGGCGGAACTTACGCCTTCACTTGCCGCTTGGCAATATCCACAACGCTATATCGCGACTTTATTTTCAATTCCACCAGCAATTGCTTTCATTTGGTAAGGCGCAATACAAAATCGAATCCCGCCACAATGCTGTAAAAAAATTTTCGCAGGCTGTATAAATCGTTCGCGCGACGAAACGCGCCCGAATTCCAAACCCAAGTGAGGCTTACGACATGAAACCTGTGCTTGCTCAGGCGGCATTAAAACTGCTGTTTCTCTGCCTGCTATCCACCGTTCTTTTCGCCCAGGAAGTGGCGAAACCCGCGCAACCGGCGGCCATGCCGCTGTGGCCAAACGGCGCTCCCGGCGCGAAAGGCTCCGCGCCGGAAGACATTCCCAGCATTCAGCTTTACCAACCGCCTGCTGACAAAGCCAATGGCGCGGCGATCGTTGTTTGTCCTGGCGGAGGGTATGGCGCGCTGGCTTCGCACGAAGGCCATGACGTCGCTGTCTGGCTGAACAGCATCGGCGTCACTGCCATTGTTTTGAAATACAGGCTGGGAAAATCCGGCTACCGCCATCCGGTGATGCTCCAAGATGCGCAACGCGCCATCCGTACCACACGCGCCAAAGCCGCTGAATGGAAAATTGATCCGAACCGCGTGGGCATCATGGGTTTTTCCGCCGGAGGCCATCTGACTTCGACCGCCGCCACGCATTTCGATGCGGGCGACCAGAACGCCAGCGATCCGATTGAAAAGCAAAACAGCCGCCCGGACGTGGCGATTGTCTGTTACCCGGTCATCACCATGACCGATCCGTTCGCGCATGCCGGTTCGCGCAAGAATCTGCTCGGCGACACGCCATCGGCAGAGCTGATCAATCTGCTGTCGAATGAAAAACAGGTCACGGACAAAACTCCGCCCACGTTTATCTTTCACACTGAAGACGACAAAGGCGTGCCGGTGGAAAACAGCTTGATGTTCGCGGCTGCGCTGCGCAAAGCCAAAGTGCCCTACGAAATGCACATTTACGAAACCGGTCGTCACGGCGTCGGTTTGGCCAAAGACAATCCTGCGCTGAGCACCTGGCCGAAGCTGTTGGAAAACTGGCTGCGCGCTCGAAAATTCATCAACTAATCCGACAACCTCTCATGTTTTGGAAGAAAGAATCGCCACGGTCGTTTGTGCATCCAAGGAAAAAAGTGGCCGACCATGCTGTTGGTGGATTGATTCATGTTGACTACGCAGCAGATTCCGATTTGCTGCTGGTGCTGTTACACAACGGCCGGGGCATTTTTGATTGTTTGACCGGAGACCGTATCGCGCGTGATTCCAGCATAGATGTCTACGATCATTTCAATCGGAGCAAACTGCTGGCGGAAGGATTCGATGCTCTGGCGGGCCAGCAAATCAGTGGCGCTGGCCTGCACGGAGGCGGGTTGCCGCTTTCCACAGAAGACAATTGGTTTCTAGAATTGCGCAAGAAAACCGACGAAATCTTTCTGAGCAAAGCGGCTCTGATCAAAGACAAAGAGTATGCGTTGGTCGGCGACGGCAGGCTCTGCGAATTGAGGGCGTTTGGATTTTCTGAAACCGGCAACAGCTTCGTCGTCGCGACAAGCTGCAGTTTGGTTATCTTTGCTCGTTAACTTTTGGATTTACTACAAAACGCAATGAATCAAATTCGATTGGTTTTCATCGTCATCATTTTGGTTTTCTTTTCCTCGCTGACTTCCGCGCAACGTCGAGGTCAACAGGCTCCAGCTTATAACTACCCACCGCAATTGCTGGAAGAAATGAAGCAGTTGCAGCAAGCCGCGCTGTCGAACGATTACGCGCTGAAGCAGGTCGCTTTTCTGTCGAACAACATCGGTCCGCGACTCAGCGGTTCGCCGCAGGCCGCCCGAGCTGTCGAATATGTTGCCGACGAGATGCGGAAGCTGGGCTTGGAGGTAAAGCTGGAAAAGGTAATGGTTCCGCATTGGGTTCGTGGAATTGAAACCGGCGAACTGGTGCAGGTTCCCGGCATGGCTGCGGGCACGACACAGAAAGTCGTGCTGACGGCGCTCGGCGGCAGCGTAGCGACGCCAGCCGGAGGAATCAC
>CAZXHW010000966.1:0-3064 GCA_964639915.1 uncultured Heliomicrobium sp. | reverse complement strand
GTAGCTCAAGGTCGTCGTAATGCCAAAGGGCAGTTCGCGCTGCACATCCAACGAAAACTGTTGGACATAAGCAGCATCGCGATCTTGATCCACGTAATGAATCACATCGCCAACGTTGGTCAGCAATCCAAGTGAATTGCCTATGGGTTTGTTCAGACCATTCGGGAAGGGATTGGCAAACGTCGCGCCTGGGGTAACGGTCGTGATTGCTGAAAATCCCAGCGCTCCCAATCCTGTGATGGAAAAATTGAAGATTGGCGGCGCGTAGAAAATTCCGTATCCGCCACGGATCGTCGTTTTGTCGTTCAGCGCGTATGCAAAGCCAACGCGCGGCGCAAATTTGTGGAAGGTGTCGGTTTGCCCAGTCGGCGCACCGTTGACTCCGGCGTACAGCAACCCGCCTTTCAAATCCATTCCTGGCACTTTCAGCGGGCTTGCCGCCGTCCGATCAAAACCGACGGTGAAATGATCATTGCGCTCCTTCAGCCCGGTTTCGATTTCGTAACGCAAACCGGCATTGATCGTCAGCTTGGAGGTGATGCGGTAATCATCCTGCAAATACACTGCGCCGTAATCCAAATACGCTTCCAGCGGCGTGGCAATTTGCGCCGTGTTCTGGCGCGTAAAATCCAATCGTCCGAGCAGCATGTTTGCCACCGCATTGCCGGTTTCATTGCTGTTGAAGTTGAATGTGCCGCTGGCCTGGCCGAATTCCGTGAAATCAATTGCCATTCGCCGATAGTCAGCGCCGACTTTCACGCTGTGTTTGCCAATCAGCTTTGACACACTACCTAGCAAATTGTGCGAGTAATAAAACTGATCAGAAGGCGCGGCAGAGCCGAACGCGGCGTTCGACGGGCCATAAGCATTCCCGACCACATTCACACGCGGGAACTTTTTGAAATTGATGTCTTTGACAAAGCTGTTAGCAAAACCCAACTGCGCCGGATCGAAGCCTGCACTGATCGTCGTCGTGTTATCAGTGAACGTGTTGTATCCGTATCGCAGACTTAAGATAGTTGTCGGCGACAACGATATGATGTTGTTGAACGCCAGCGCATGGACATTACGGAACAGCAGGTACCCATTCGGGTTGGCAATATTGCCGTAATAATCGGCTTCGGGTTCGCGGCTGCCGTAATGCGCGTAAAAGCCGCTCATTTTCCAGTTTTCAGTCAATGAATGATCCAGCTTGAACGTTTGCTGGTCGGCGCGATCCTTCAGCGTCGAAGTCACTGACGCGTTGTTCAAATAGCCCGAACCGGTCGGCAGCGGAAAGAAACTGACCAGCTTTGCGCCAACCGGATCAATCCGATTTGCCGGGATGACGTTGCCCGCGAACTGTTGGCCAGTCAGCGGGTCTCGTAAAACCAAATTCGGCGTCTGCGAAAAATCGCCAATCCGTTCTTTCTCAGTTGGCAGAGTGAACGTTTCGCTCAGGAACGTGCTCATCCGGTAACCTTCAAACGAAGACCAGAAAAACGTTTTGTCTTTGCCGTCATACAGCCACGGCAATTTCACGGCTCCGCCAAGCGAGCCGCCATAAAGTTTGTAGGGTGCATCCGGTTTGGCTATGCCACGACGATTATTGAAAAAATTGTTGGCTTGCAACGCCGAAGGGCGAATGAAGCCAAAAGCCGAGCCGTGCAGATCGTTGCTGCCTGAACGCGCAGTTGTATTGAAAAATCCGCCGCCCGTTCGTCCCGCTTCAGCGTCGTAAGTGTTGACCTGAACTTTCACTTCCTGCACGGCTTCCAGACTTGGAATAATCACCGCGCGGTTGCGAAGGTCTGTGATCGGCACGCCGTCAATAATGTAGTTGTTGCCGCGGACAGGCCCGCCGCCCAGCGAAATTGCAGAAGAGCCAGTTTGGTCTTGCTGGCGGTTAAACGTCGGGTTTCCAACGGGAATGACGGTCGGCGTGATCGCAGAAATTGCGAATGGGTTGCGACCTGAATTTGGCAGATCATCCAGAATCTGTTTGCTGATGACTGTACCGGTCGAAGCTGTCGCCGTTTCCATCAACGGCACATCGCCTGTGATGACAACGGTTTCAGCAACGTTCCCCAGTTCCATCGTCAAATCCAGCGTCAATTGCTGCTGCGTTTCGACCAGAATGCTGGGGCGTTCCAGCTTCTTGAAGCCGTTCTGGATGGCCTCGATTTTGTAGGTTCCCGGATCAACCCGTTCGAAAAAGTATTCGCCAGAACCGTTGGTCACGGTGGTGCGCGAAATGTTGGTTGCGGTATTGATCAGCGTCAGCGTGACATTGGGCAGCACATTACCCGTGCCGTCGTGCAACGATCCGCGCAACGCACCTTGATAGGATTGTGCCAATACTGTGGACAATACGCAGAACATTGCCATTGTCAGAAAAAGAGATCGAAGAGCATTTTTTTTCAGACTTGGGTGAACAGCGAAAGCAAATGTTTTGCTCGCGGAAAATGTTTTTGCTAGCATTCGCGTCGCTCCTTTCTGGGTAAAAGTCAGTTGGAGTTTGGAGAACCCCGCAGGCCGCCAAGCTAAGCGGGGTTTTCCTTTTCTACTTCGCTATGAAACCGACTTGGCTTCAAGCGACGAATGGTTCTCAATGTAAAACAATCAGCTAATTCATAAGAGTTGGATTTTGCGCATAGCTGCTCTTACAGCTCCGCCATGACCTGGAATTGCTTTGTGCATTTGATGTGCCAAGACAAGACCATCATTTCGGCAGACACCAGCATCTGCCGAAACTCATTAAGCAGTAAGAAGTTAGCTTCATTGGTTGACGGCACGTTGCTCTTATATTGGTTCCAATCAAGCCAACAAATTTGTTTTTACGAGTAATTGAGCCAACAGAAATGTGGCTTCGAACACGCCGCTAGACAGCCAAAAGTGCTCTTATGGCAGCCGAGTTTTTGAATCGTGAGCTTGAGATTTTATGGAAAGTGAAATTTTGGCTAAAGGAACTTGAGTCGCTGACGATTCAAGTGGCTTTTCGACATTACGCAAAGCCGCTTACGATGTAACTGAGAACCAAGCTACAGTTTTGTCTTAGGAAATCTGTTCAGAACAAAAACGCAGT
>CAZXHW010000965.1:0-3073 GCA_964639915.1 uncultured Heliomicrobium sp. | reverse complement strand
ACAAGAAGTTGGCCAGGACCGACCAATGGATTACATGGGTGGAGCCGATTCTCAACCGCGTCACGCCAATGCTCAGCGATCCACGCATCAGACCGATACTGACCAAGCCAGTGGGAGACTTGAGACTTCACGATTTAATCGTCAACAAGCAAGTTTTGCTTGTCCGCATCCCGCAAGGACAGCTCGATCAAAACGCCAATTTACTTGGTTCGCTAATCGTGACCGGGCTGAAGCAAGCAGCATTGAGTCTGTCCAACTACGAATCAGACAAACAACGGCCTTGTGCTCTTTATCTTGATGAAATGAACAATTTCATTGAGAAGGACACAATCGAGGCGCTTACTCAAGAATCAGATAAATTTCAAATCGGCTTTGTTGGCTGCTGCAAAACGCTACAGCATTTGCCGGAAGATTTCAGAAATCAGATCATTATCAATGTCGGCACGCTGCTCGCATTTGCACTGGCAAAGAAAGACGGTGACATGATCGGTCCACAGATGTTCCGCGTCGACGGCAGAAAGATCAAACACAGGACGATTCAAAACTTCTTCAACCAGGTCAATACTTCGCCGCAATTCGAGCTGATTTCCGACGAGGAAAAGCTGAATATCGACAGAGTCGTCGGTCAGGAAGAGCGACACTTCTTCTGCTACCGAGTCGGGTCGGTCGCCGGCACATTCAATTTAAAGACTCTTGATTTTGCGACTCCGCCCAAGGCGAAGATCAAAGCCAAGTTGATCGAGCAGATGCATCAGCCTCCAATTCGGGACTGAAGCTCAGCGATTGTTTCGGAACAAGATTACCCAACTGTAGTCCCTTGTTGTCTAACTCAGCAACAACATTTTCGGTTATCCAGGGCTGACTGTCTTGGACGTACCCGCCACCATTGATTCGCCAACCAGTTATTTTGTCACCGGCATCAAGTGCAAATTCCAGCGTTCTACTACCCGAACCACATATCGCACCGGGAGCGAGGTTGAAGATTACCGACTTTACTCCTATTTTTGTCGTCTGCCGAAGATAAGGCGGGCTTTCCAACTTCCCAATAACTTTCTCCAATTCGTTCAACGGCATGCCGATGAAATTGTGTTTCCGCAACAACTCTTCGAAAACCACAGAGCGATCAGATCCGGCATTGACAAATTTCGCATTGGCTTTTTCGAGAGGGCCGAGCGTCCAATGAGCATCATCTATTATAGAAATGTATTGGTACTTAGGCTCGACCAGCCAATTGCCCTTTCTATCAATCACGCCATAAGAATGATCTTCTCCGTGGTTTATCATGCAAGCGACAGCGCGATTACCTATGAAGCTTTGACAGTAAGAAAATCGCGGCGCCATTACTATTCGTCCGAAAATGTCGCAATACCCCCACTTAGAACCCTGCTTGCCTAAATAGCTACTCCTATTGACCGTCCCGCCAAAACCGCATGCAATCCAAGTATTTTTGTCCCATTTATCTGGCAACTGAACAGAAGTGCAATTCGGTGCAAATTTGATAAACACTTTGCCCTCAGAATTAAGGACCATGTATTTGCCATCTTGGCTAACCAGAAATTTACCCGCATTGTCCGGGCTCACGCTATCAAATTTCAAAGGGACAACAAACTTTCCCGTCGATGAAACAACACCGAATCGAGGCTTTCCGACTCGCGGATATGATGAGACAACCGCCAAACCATTCTCAAACTTCGAAAGCTCCCCATCCTTAAATGGGCCAATCACCATCTTGCCTTGATGATTGATATAGCCAGACCATCTGCCGTCGCGATCCTGATATGAAGCCACAGCCAATCCACAAGAGAACTCTTTGACGTCAGTAAATTGATCGAAATTTAGAACCACTTTGCCTTGCTTATTGACGAAAGCGGTAGGACTGAAACTGTCCCCAATATTAAGAAGTCCTTCGCAAAAACGGCGATCGTCAATTCGTGTCCAGTCCGGCAATTTTGCAACAATTTTGCCACTGGCATCAAAGAGCCACCACGCAGATGATCCGTCGTCCTTGTATTTTGCAACAGCAAACAATTGATCGCCTACGTATCTGATTTGGTCAAATTTCGGAGCAATGATTGATCGGCCCAACGCAGAATAAATCCCCTGTCCGTCCGGTCCTGACACTAATGTATACTCGTCTTGCTTTTCCAAAAAGCTTAAACCCTCTGGCAAGACAGGCTCCTTGTTTTCTGACCGAGGTTGCACTGTTGCACTTTGAATCGCCTTCTTCAAACTGAAAGCTCTTTCACGACGTTGCATGGGCGAAGCCTCTGCATTAGGTGACGCCGAAAAGATCAAGAGGAGAAAGACCGACACCAGACTCTTTTCCACCCTCCCGACGTGAGGCGCCGAATCATTGTGGATAATACTGTTGCTTAAACAAGACATTTGATTCATATTGATATTCTGGAAGCCAGTAGCAAAAAATGCCAAACATACTAAAATACCTGGCAACATCCCTTGTTGCATTCTACACAATTTGCAACTCGTTGGCTGCTCACGCAAACGAGACAAACTCGACATCAAGCGCGCTAGCCAGCCAACTTCGAAAAAGTCAAAAATCCAATTGGGTGGAAATGGCAGAGGTTATTTTCGATTACATCTTCGCCCTCCAGGAAGAAGGCAAAACTCCCTCCGAGCGCGCAGTGGCTCTTCTGGCATTGTGCGAAACAGATCCTCAAAACAACAACCAGTTTAGAAATGGCCCTGTCTCTGCTCAACACTGGTTTGTCATCCTCAAAGCCTTTAGTGTCAATGACATTGACTCAATGAAGCTCTTAAATCGAGCGCTTTCAAGCTTTGTGGATTCGACTCCGCAAAATATCTCCCCGCAAGATGCCCAATGGCTGCTACGCCTAGGTCGTGAAGTTGCAAAGGTTGAAACAAATACTCGCGATACGCAAAAAATTAAAGTGTTGACAGTTTGGCAATTGGCACTCATGGCACAGAACGACAAAGAGTTTGGACGCCCATTAGGAACTCTAGCACTCGAGCAGATGGCAGAATATGGTGATACGCCCGAGAGCGAAAGACGTAATGCGATCTTTCGGGTCCTCTACTCCTATGTTGGGCAACG
>CAZXHW010000964.1:0-3090 GCA_964639915.1 uncultured Heliomicrobium sp. | reverse complement strand
GGAAAGAAGCTAACACTTAAAGGGCTGGTTAGGTATAATTTCCGCCGTCCACAATCGAAGGCTGACCAATCTGAATCGGAAAGACAGGAAGAGATTGAGCGTCTCAAGCGCAGTCTGCGAGACGTCAAAAAGGCCCCATTGCAAATTCCAGATCGCCCCAAACCTTAATAACCTTTTTCGACAATTTGTTTTCTGCTTATGACGCGCAAGTTTTCACTCGCTATACGACTTCTTTCTTTCTTTCTGGTAGCGGCTTCTGTTCTTTGGCCGCGCGCTGCCCATACACAGCAAGCTCAGCAAACGTCTTCCGTCTCAAGTTCAACTTCGTCAGCTTTGCGAGAAGAGCGAGTCAAGGTTTTTGATCAGGTTTGGCGGCTGATTTTCGATAATTATTACGACAAAAACTTTCGAGGTGTTGATTGGCGGCAGCAGCGGGATGTTTTTCGGCCAATTGCCGAATCGGCGACAAACAATGAAGAATTTTACCGCGTGATTCGGCAAATGATTGGAAAACTTGGCGACGCGCATACTCGTGTTTACTCGCCCGACGACGGCTTTGATCGGTATCGCCCTTCAGGGCTGTCTGTCGGATTGATCGTTCGCCAGATCGAAGGCAAGCCTGTCGTCACCTGGGTTGAACCCGGTTCAGAAGCTGCTAAGCAGGGAATTCGACAGGGATTCATCGTGGTAGAAGTTGACGGTGAAACGGTCGAAAGATCTTTGCAGCGGTTGAAAACGGAAATAGGAGAAAGCTCGACTTCAATCGCTTCGGAATTGCAGAGTTATGATCGGCTGTTTTATGGCCCTCGCAACACCTCGGTCAAAGCCGCTTTTGTTGACGACGACGGAAAACGAAAATCTGTTGAACTAATTCGCCGGTACACAGAATTCCAGCGTCGCGTGATTACTCGCCAACTGCCTTACAATGTTGGTTATGTTGAATTGACCGGCTTCGGGCCGGAAATTGAACGGGACTTTGATCAGGCAATGCAGCAAATGCAGGGAACGCAAGGGTTGATTATAGATTTGCGCAATAACGGCGGAGGCTTTGTCACGACTGTGAGTCAGATCGCCAGTTACTTTTTCCAAGAAGAAACCGATCTTGGCGAATTCATCACCCGGTTTGGGCGTTCAACGCGACGCCGTACCCAGAAGCTCCGCACTGTTTACCGGGAACCAGTGGTTGTCCTGGTTAGCTCTCGTTCAGCGAGCGGAGCCGAAATTTTCGCTGCTGCGATGCAGGAGCGAAAACGCGCTCTTGTCATTGGTTCCAACTCTTCAACTTGCGGATGTCTGCTTGGCGTCAGCAGAACTATCAAGCTATTCGATGGCGGCAAACTTAATATTTCCGACACAGATTATCGTTCTGCCTATGGCCGCCGAATTGAAGGTATAGGCGTCAAACCAGACAAGCAAATTGAAGTGAGTATAAAAGACCTCGCTGCTAGTCGAGACCGCGCACTGGAAGTCGCGGTCGAATCAATTGGGCATTCAATGGCGTTTGGGCGATTCAATGCCGAAATGAACTTCAAGCTTTTCGTGCCCAATTTGAAATTGCGTCCGACCGGTCGCCCTCAGCCGTATTCACAGATTCAGCGATAAACCCCTTTTGGAAAACATCTCCGGCACAGTCCGCGAGAAGGAGGATTTATGATTTCTACCAAACGTGCCCTGATAGGTGGAACTTTGTTTTTTGCAATGGCGCTGACTGCTCAGGCGCAGTGGGTGGTCGCTTTTCAAGACCGCTCAAAGCAGGATTTGAATGTTGTTCACTTTGCGGATTCCCGACTTGGCTGGGTTGTCGGTGATAAAGGAATCGTCAACGTGACACAGGATGGCGGCAAAGAATGGCTTCCCAATAATCCCAGAGTAGATGCCAATATCAACGACATTTTCTTTCTTAATCGTGAAGAAGGCTGGCTGATTGCCAGTGGAGGGAAAATTTACAGGACGCAAAATGGAGGAGGAATCTGGGATCCCATTTACAGGCTGGGTGCGTCTGCCAGCGCGAATAAGAGTGACGCGGTTGATCTATACAGCATTATGTTTTCCAGCAAGAGACACGGTTGGGCTGTCGGAACCCAGGGCATCATTCTGCACACCGCCGACGGCGGTGAAACCTGGGAACGGCAAAGCAGCGGAACAAAAGAAGAACTGGTCCATCTGAAATTCGTCAACGAGAAGCAAGGCTGGATCGTTGGTGACAAAGGCATCATTCTTTTTACCAATGACGGCGGTCAGAATTGGGATAGACAGAACAGCAGCGTGACAGGACATCTTTATCACATTGATGCCCGAGGCAAAGATACCGCCATCGTTGTTGGTGAAAACGGGATCATCATCCGCACGTCAAATGCTGGTAATAGTTGGGAGCGGATTACCGTAGACACGAAAGAAACTCTGGTGAATGTGGCTTTTGCTGGCAACCAGGGCTGGATTGTAGGCTGGGGAGGAATAATTCTGCGCTCAAGTGATGGAGGAAAGAGCTGGATTGAGCAGGAAAGCGGCACGCACGTAAACCTTTATGGTTTGGCGATTGTAAAAAAAGACGTTTGGGTTTCCGGCGCTGAAGGCTATGTTCTGAAATATTCTGGGCAGTAATAAGGCGCTGAAGGCTATGTCCTGAAATATTCTGGGCAGTAATAATATGACGGTTTCTGTTGAGATTCGGGAGAGAGAATCTTTCTGAGCTAAGGTTCAGTGGCAGTAATCAAGTGGCCAATGCAGATAAAGAAATTTGACAGCTAAATCAGTGCAAACCAACACTGAAATAGAAAGAAAGCAGACGGGATAGGCCAGATTGAACAGAATAAACTTTCCATCTTAGTTAGAAGCGCTCATTTTGGAAAATCTCGTGAGTCCTGTCTCAAAGTTTTTTGGCTTGATTTAGCCCGGAACCCAGGGAAGCAGAAAAAGCAAAAGGCGAGCATTATGCTCGCCTTTTGCTTTACCGAAGATCGGTTCAACCGCTTTTGCTATTAGCAGCTTGGCGGGAAGACTGGCACTGTGTACGTGCTGTTGCAGTTCAGTGTCAGGTGATGCAGGTTGTGACCACCGTTGAACGCGCCCGCGCTGGAAGCAGCGTTCGGG
>CAZXHW010000963.1:0-3099 GCA_964639915.1 uncultured Heliomicrobium sp. | reverse complement strand
GGTACCGCTCCTGGTGAGTTTTTCGATCTCTTTTATGTTGGAGCCCCTGGCCGACTGGTTTCAACGGCGAGGTCATTCGCGCAACCTCGCCGTGCTGCTCACGCTCGCCAGCGCAGTGCTGATCGTCGCGTTGTTGCTGATTTTTTTGCTGCCGGGCATCTATCACCAGCTTATCGAATCCATCGAGAAGTTACCGCTTGCTTTGCGCGCTGTGGCTGCGCGGGCGCAAAATTTACTTGGGTTCGCACAAGCGCGGCTGAGCCCGGAGGTTTTCGCTCGTCTGCAGACGGCTGTTACGAATTTCGAAAATGATCCTTCGGCATTGACCTCGCGCGTTGGCGGCTGGCTGTCGAAAGGGCTGCTGGGATTGGTGGGCCTTGGATCGTGGGTGCTTGGACTGCTGATCATTCCTTTCTTTGTCTATTACCTGCTGCTGGATATGAGCCATCTGCGGCGCATTGTTGAGGAGCATATTCCGGAACGTCATCGCGGCGTTGGCAAACGTTTGCTCGATGAAGTCGGCGAAGTGGTGCGCGGTTATGTGCGCGGACGCTTTCTGATGGCACTGATTATGGCGGTGATTTACGGAACTGGCTTGTTAATCCTAGGCGTGCCGTTGTGGGCGGGGATTGGTTTGATCGCAGGCTTCCTGGGATTTATTCCGTACCTGGGTGTAATCAGCGGCCTGATCCTGGCGTTCAGCTTTGCCGCCCTGGACGGAGCAGGTCCCGGACGTATGATCGGTGTGGTTGCTGTTTTCGCGATTGCGCAAGGGATTGAGGATTACGTGCTTACGCCGCGCCTGATCGGCAACAAGTTGGAGCTGCACCCGATGCTGGTATTTATGGCGCTGATCATTGCCGGTGAGGTGTTCGGATTGCTTGGTCTGGTGCTGGCGATTCCCGTACTGGCGGTTATCAGAGTATTGATCCGCTTTCTCGATGAACTGTATCTGCAATCGCAGTTCTACCTTGCGCTGGGGCCTGTGACTTTGACCGGCGAAGCCACTACGGCGCAACGCGCCGCAGTGGCCACTGTCTCGACAGACCAGATGGAGGCTGACGCACGACTGGTTCTGGCAACCCGCGGAACGCCGACAACGAAAAAGCCTTGATCCAAAAATCTGATCAGCTTCAGACTGAAAGAATCATCGCACTGATTACCGGACCTCGAAATCGGCACGGCAACCGCGATCAACCCAAATGCCGCTCCGATCAACTCCCCAAGTCCGCCCCTCCACGCAACGCGCGTCGCTACGCTGGCGGATCAAGGTTACGCGCCTTCCAATCCCCTCGCTGCACCAATGACGCTTCATGTCGCCCGATTCACAATAGACGGTTTGCACAGGGCGATTGGAATCACGGACGTCGCGATCGCGGCCAAACCCGCCAGTGGACACCATTCCATAAAGCCTCAGATTGGGCCGGCGTCTTCCCCAATTCTCTTTGCCGTACCAAATCTCGACACTCTTGATCATGCGGTTGTCGCCCGGCAGGTCAATCGCCCTTGTTTGACCGCCAGCGCGGATACGATCACGAATTTCGACTTCCGAATCTGCGCCGTTTTCGAAATGCACCACTACGCGTTGGAATTCAATCTCGCCCCCTTGGACGCGCAGTTGAATCGCCCGGAACGCTTCTCTGGAATTCACACGAATGTTGTCGTGATCTCTTGTTCCGTCAACATTCGATTGTCCCAGATATTGCCAGCGTTCCTGACCGGCATTGCGCCGCTGAGCGGTCGTCACAAGGGTTAGCCCGCTTACCAGGACCAACAAACTAATCACATACAACGATTTCTGAAATTTCATCGAATCCCCCTTCGCAGGCAGATTGCCTGCATTCATACCATAGCTACGTTTTGTATATTGCCAGTCATAAGCAAAGAGCAATCTTGCTTATCGGCTTTCCGGCTACTTGCGCTTGCTTCTTTGCGCAAACCTTGCTTATTCACTTGTCTTACCGTCGAAATGTTCGTTGTCTGCCTCTGCGTCTGCGCGAGTATGGTGAACAACCTTGTCTTTATGATTCGGCGGTGCATACAGCGTATAGAGCTTCATAGGAACACTGCCGGTGTTAATAATATTGTGGGCGGTTCCGGCCGGGACGAGCACGGCGAACCCGGAGCTAATCACAGCGCGAACGCCGTCCAGGATGGCTTCCTCCGTCCCATGCTCTATGCGAAAGAACTGATCAAGCTGATGTACTTCCGCTCCGATTTCCTCCCCGGGTTTCAATGCCATAAGGACGAGTTGGCAGTTTTTTGCCGTGTAAAGCACCCGGCGAAAATCTCCATTCTTGACGGCGATTTTTTCGATGTCCTGGACGAAGCCTTTCATTGTGATTTCTCCTCTGTCATATTTTCTGAAATTGCGTGCATCTCGGCTGAACCTACTAGGATTTCTCTCTTCGGTTTAGTAACGCCGCACGTCAAAGATCTGCTGCAGGATGTTACCCAGCAGGCTAAATGCACCGTTAGTGTTGCTGCCATATCGAAAGCGGCTGTAGAAGCCATCCTGGTAGCCACGATTGAAACCTTCGCGGAAGTAATAACGGTACTCTGTCAAATCAACGTAATACCCGTTGTAGCCATAGGTTGCATCCTGATAGGCGTAAGAATCTCGATAATTGAAGCGCACACGATCCTCGCGGTCCGCTTGTCCGGCGCGATAGCCTTCCTCATAGCCGTAATTCAACGCTTGCCGGAGCATGTCAGCGCCATACTGATTCGTCTGGTAGTTTCTACCGCCGCGAGAGTAACGATAATTAGGAGCCGAGTATTCGTAAGAGCGCGCGTTCTGAAGATTTATCTGATCCTGACGCAATCGTTCCAGATATTGCTGCTGAAACCGCAGGTGCGATTGACGCTTCTGTTGCTGCAATTGCTGCTCCCGCTGTTGTGCGAGACGGTCATACTGTTGCCGCTGTTGATTGTATTGGTTCAGACGCTGCTGTTGAATGACCTGTTGTTGCCGTTCCTGTTGCTGTTGCCTTTGCGGCGCCCTTGTTTGCTGTTGCTGAGGTTGCCGCTGTGGCTGAGCTTGGCGCTGTTGCTGAGCCTGGCGTTGTTGCTCTTGCTGCTGGGCCTGGCGATGTTGAT
>CAZXHW010000962.1:0-3101 GCA_964639915.1 uncultured Heliomicrobium sp. | reverse complement strand
CCTTCGACCTCTCGGTCCCGAACCGAGCGCTCTACCAGGCTGAGCCACGCCCCGAAAACTCGTTTAGAAATGAACAATGCCTTCCGAAACGAAGGCGGATACTACTGACCGATCTCAGGGTTGTCAACCAGTCGTTCAAAACCGGATCAGGCTCAAGAGTTGCGCCGAGCCTAAACCGGCCTTCTTTTGTTATTTCGGCTGCGTGATTGCGCCTTCGGACGCGGACGAAACCAATGCCGCGTATTTGGCGAAGACTCCGGTTTTGTAGCGTGATTCAGGCGCTGTCCATTCAGCCAGCCGTTGTTTGATCTCTTCATCCGTCAGGTCCACATCAAGCAGTCGCTTTTCCAGATCGAAGGTAATGATGTCGCCTTCGCGCAAAGCGGCGATTGGGCCACAGACAGCGGCTTCCGGCGCAACGTGGCCGACGCACAGCCCACGAGTCGCTCCGCTGAATCGTCCATCGGTCATCAAAGCCACGACTTCGCCAAGCCCCGCACCCGCAATTGCTGAAGTCACGCCCAGCATTTCGCGCATGCCTGGGCCGCCCTTCGGTCCTTCGTAACGGATCACAACCACATCACCGGATTTGATATTGCCGCTGGTAACGGCGCTCATTGCGTCTTCTTCGCGTTCAAAGACGCGAGCCGGACCACGATGCATTTTGCGCTCAAAGCCGGAAAGCTTCACCACGGAACCTTCCGGAGCGAGATTGCCTTTCAAAATGACCAACCCACCGTTCGGCTTAATTGCGTTGTCCGTTGGGAAAACAACATCTTGTCCAGGCGTTTCGTCGGCCAACTCGGCTTCTTGCCCCACGGTCAATCCGCTGACGGTCATTTGGTCGCCGTCAATGTAACCGCCTTCGACCAATCGCCGCGCAACCAAACCGATGCCGCCAGCTTTGCCAAGCTCATATGCCGTGTATTTGCCGCCGGGTTTCAAGTCGGCAATCATTGGAGTCCGAGCGCTAATTTCGTCGAAATCATCAATGTTCAGTTCAATTCCGGCTTCGCGCGCCATCGCCAACAAATGCAATACGGCGTTGGTTGAACCACCTGTTGCCGCCACGCCCGTAATTGCATTTTCAAACGCTTTTCGCGTCAAAATATCACTCGGACGCACACCCCGCCGAAGCAAATCAACTATGTATCGGCCCGTTTCAACCGCGGTCTTTTCTTTCAGCGGATCAATAGCCGAAACGCTGCCCGTTCCCATGACGGCCAAGCCGATGAATTCCATGACCATCGCCATGGTGTTTGCTGTGTACTGACCGCCGCAGGCTCCGGCTCCCGGACAAGCGACGTTTTCAATTTCCAGCAATTGCGCGTCATTAATTTTTCCAGCCGCATGCTGGCCAACGGCTTCAAACACGTCCTGAACCGTCATCGCTTTTCCGTTCAGGTAGCCCGGCGCAATCGAACCTCCGTACAAAATCAGGCTTGGAATATCCAATCGAATCAATCCCATTGCTGCCCCAGGAATGGTTTTGTCGCACCCGACAATGGCAACCACGGCATCAAACAAATAGCCACGCGCCACCAATTCAATTGAATCAGCAATTAAATCGCGGCTGACCAGCGAAGCTTTCATGCCTTCGGTTCCCATCGTCACGCCGTCGCTGATTGAAACGGTGTTGAATTCCATCGGCGTGGCTCCGGCGGCCCGAATGCCTTCTTTGACCTTCGCGGCCAGATCGCGGTGATTGAAATTGCACGGCATGGTTTCAATCCACATGTGCGCGACGCCAATGATGGGTTTGGCCAGGTCTTCATCATTGAAGCCAATGGCTTTGAGCATGGAACGAGCCGGAGCGCGGTCGCGTCCGTTGGTAATCAGATGACTTAGATGTTTCGGATCAAATGACATAGGGAATCACGGCAACTTGATGTGGCCGGTTTGTACTCCATTCTTTGATTGATTTTGTGCTTGGAGAAAGCGTTGAGAGGTAAGGAACATTGTGGCCGAGTTATGCACGACACGCAAGATAAGAATCCGGTTGGGCACAACAAACAGTCAATTTGAAGAGAAGCGATTGAGCAGCCAGCGGCGTTTCAATTCTTTACCATTGTAACGACAGATTGTGGGATGCCTTAGGATGCACCTGTCATCACGGGGGTCGGAACGAGAGCGCCGCTGACTGCGCATTGGATGCGCTAGAACCGGCACAGGCTGCTTCGAATCGCCCCCGACACTTCTGCAGCCCACACCGTATACTCCAGCGCATTCCAAACTTAAATTTCCAAATTTACTCCAGCTTCAATGGACCAGTCGCTTTGACAATTGTTGTGTGTGCCCGATGCGCAAACCTCTCGGCTTCGTCGTGTCGCGATTGCCCGCCATAAAGTTGCGCCAGTTCGCCCTGAAGTTGCGCGACTTCCAAATTTTCAATGCCAAAAAGCCTTTCCTTGATCGCTATTGCTCGTAGCAAACAGCGTTCCGCTTCGGCAATTCGCTCTTGAGACAAAAAAATCGCAGCAAGTTTCACAAACGTGTTGGCGACTTCGTAATGGTCGTCATCGCAAGCCAATTCAATAATTCCAATTGCGCCACGGTACAGCCGCTCGGCTTCGTTGAATTTTTCCTGATCGCCCATCAACCCGGCCAGCCAGATCATTTCAGCAGCCACTGCCGGATGCGTCATTCCCTGAATGCGCATGCGAATTTCCAGCGCGTGACTGGCCAGTTGTTCGGCTTCAGCGACATTTTCCCGCTTACGTTCCAGGCTGCTCAGATCGTGATACAAATTTCCGGTTCTCAGGCGATCTGCCCCAGCCACTTGCTGGTAAATCCTTAAAGCGCGCCAGTAATATTTTGCGGCGATATCGAATCGTCCTTGTTCCTGGTACAGCATCGCCAGATGGTGTTGGATTTCCGCCACCTCTTCGCTTTGCTTTTGAAAAATCATCTGCGCCGAAATCAGCGCGCGACGCAACAAGTCTTCGGCTTCTCGATAACGTCGTTGCGCCTGGTACAAACTGCCAAGCCGCCGCAATACAATCGGGCGCATGGTTTCCATTTCAGGATCAATGCCTGTGCGCTGAACCAAACGGTTAAGTCGCTGAAACAGACGTTCGGTTTTCGCGAAATCACCCTGCTCT
>CAZXHW010000961.1:0-3111 GCA_964639915.1 uncultured Heliomicrobium sp. | reverse complement strand
CCTTCCCTGGAAGTTGCAGCTTTTTCGCGCGGCAATAGAAACAAACTTCTTCAGGGCGTCCTGTTTGTCTCGGTTGCAGGATTTATATTGGGATATTTTGTTTCGTGGCCATTGGCGCTTTTTCTGGGATTGCTGGTTGGGGTTTTAGGGAAACGGATTGCGCAGGCCGAATTTCAAAGCAAAAGCCCGCAGGTCCTTAATTTTTCGCAGCAAAGTTTGCCCTCGCCCAATAATCCGCTTGCCGCTGGCGTGCAGGCCAAACTGGAACATGTGGGGCAGTATGTTCAGCAACTCGAAGCCAGTTTTCAGCGAATGCCGACCGCTGGTAATTTCGCTTCGAAACTGGCCGAACTGAAAAACCGAAAAGAAGTGTATGAACGACTGCCGAAAATTCGAGAATTCAAGCTGAAGCAGATGGAAGCTTCAGCGAACGAGCGGCAGCTAAACGCATTTTTGGATCAGTTTGAACTCAGCGAAGCTGGGGTTAAAGACGTTGATGTTATGACCGTCGCCTCGTTGCGTTCGCACGGCATTGAAACTGCGGCGGATGTGACGCCGGAAAAGCTGAAACAGGTTCCGCGCCTGGCCGAAACGCAAGCGCAGCAATTACTGTTTTGGCGAGCGGGAGCTAAACGGCAATTTCAGTTTGACCGATCACGTGATGTTCAGGTGCAAGACCGGCTGAACGTCGAACGTGAAATGGACAATCTGCGGATGCAGTTGGAACACGACTTGAGCACGGGCGCGGTGTACCTGCAACGATTGCAGCACGAAACCGAAAGCCAGCGGCAACAAATCGCTAAAGCATTACCTGAAGCCTACCAAGTGAAGGCGCAAGCGGAAAAAGATTGGGAAGTCGTCCAAAAAAGGAATCCGATGTGGCCGCTGATAGCCTTGCTGACAATCTTCTTCATTTACGGCTGCTTTGTGTCACTGGCTAGCGATCCACCAGCACAGGGAATACCAAGTACAAATTTGCAAGACCCTTTGCCAACAGGCCATGTGTCGTTTGAGCCTTCTACTTCAGGCGTAACAGTGCTTTCAGATGATCAGATAGAGGCTAGGAGACTAGCTGAACAGGGTGAAAAGCAGATGAAGCTGGGCAAATGGGCTGCTGCCGCCAAGTCGTTTACAAAAGCGACGGAACTCGATCCACAACTTCAACCGGCTTATGTTCAACTCGGCGTGGCGCTTTACCGGCAAGGGAAGTATGACAAATCCATTGAAGCTTTAACGCGAGCGAAAAGAATTAAGGACGAGTTTGAACCGAATTTTTATCTTGGACTGGCGTATAAAGCCAGGAAGGTTTGGGGCTACGCTAGTGACTCTTTTATTCAGGCGATTGGCTTGGATCGTTATCAGGAAAACCCGAAATTCGCCGATGCTTACTACTATTTGGGAGAAACGCTGACGCGATCAGGGGAGTCAGAAGCTTTAATTCAGACATTGGAAAAGGGGCTTAAATATAACACTTTGTCAACGTCGCAGCGATTTCAACTGGCTACGCTTTATCTTTGGATTGGCAAGTATAATCTGGCTGAAAAGCAACGAAAAGTTCTGGTGAGTTCGGATGTGAATCTGGCCAAACAACTCCAGCGGCTAATGAAACAGCATATGAAGCAGCACGGCTGAGGCTAATTCTTTTTGACCATTGGCCTGATCTTTTCGATTGCGTCTTTAATTTGTGCTGCGTTTGGTGCGTTGGGAATATCGCGCAGGTATTGTTCAAACGCCTTCAGCGCCGGTTCGTATTTTTGCTGCATAAAGTAAAGCTGCCCCAGAAACAATTGCGCTGCTCCTTCGGCGCTCCCGCCTAACTCATACGCCTTCAACAACTCTCGTTCGGCTTCCGGCAAGCGTTTTAGCTGTAGCAACGCTCCGCCAAGTTGCAACCTCGTGTTGGCTGCGTTCGGGTCGAAGGAAGCGGCTTGTTCGAGTTCGGCGACAGCGTCGGCGAATTTTTCCTGCCTGTTGAACAACACGCCGAGCTTGAAATGGGCTTCCGCCTTGGAACGGTTGGACGAATTGGGATCGTTCAGTTCTTCTTTCAGAATCTGTATGGCTTCGGGCTGTTTGCCCAGGCCGGTCAGTGCATCAGCGAACTGAACGCGGACGCCCTCCAACGCCGGAGCCTCTTTTTGAAGCTGCTTCAGCAGTTCGGCCGCTTCTTGAAAACGTCCCTGCCGGTTGCGCGTGATGGCAAGGTTTAGCCTGGCCTGAGAGAAATTCTTGTTGGCTTTGATCGCCTGAGCGAACGACTCTGCGGCTTCATCCAGCCGGTTCAGTTTCAGGTACGTCACTCCCAGATCATTGAGCGCTCGCTGGTATTTGGGATAAAGCGTGATGGCGCGTTTTAGTGATTCGATTGCGGAGTCAGCTTGCGCATCGGCAACGGCTTTCATTCCTTGTTCATAAGCGGCGCGGGCTTCCGCCGGAACTTCCGCGTCCATTGCTGAAACGTCCAGGATTTCTTTCGGCGCAGGATTGGCGCTTTTGGGCGGATTGAGGAAAATCGGGACGTAATTGATGTTTCTCATCACGCGAAAGCGCGAAGTCGTATTGCCATATGTGCGCCCGTCCGTTTCAATGGAAATGATGTATTCGCGTTCGCGCAGCAAATCGCCGGTCAATTGAAACTTTCCTTTGTTGTCGGTGAAAAGAACTTCGACTCGCCCATCGTCGCGGGTCAGTGTAAATCGAATTTCGCGTCCGGGCAGAGCGCCGCCAGGCAAAAAGAATTGAATCGCCGACGGAGCTTGCGCCAAAGCTGCGCTGGCAGCAATGACAATGAGCAGGCCGCAGCAAAGAAAACGCCGCATAGAGCACCTCGCAGTCGCGAAAGATTGGTGAGTGGACCTGACTTTGACCTTAGCACGCACTCTATTTGCTGTAAACTTTTGCGGTAAAAAACGCCGGGTCGTAGTAGATAGCCAACTCGGTTGTGGTAAGAAGCGTCAGAAGGTTGTCTTTCAAACCAATCAACACCGAAAATTGAAAAACTGAAGTAAGACGAACTGTGGGCTTATCCTGCTTTCTGAGCCGCCGGACGACTGATCACCGGCGACCAGTGGCACGCCTCGCTGACCCGCATGATCGTGGCGTGCCGCGCCT
>CAZXHW010000960.1:0-3115 GCA_964639915.1 uncultured Heliomicrobium sp. | reverse complement strand
CGTGCTCTACCGGAACAACGGCAACGGGACTTTTACAGACGTGACTGCTCAAGCCGGAGTTGACGATCCGCGTTGGAGCACCAGCGCAGCGTTTGTGGATTATGACCAGGATGGGCGGCTGGACTTGTTCGTTTGCAACTATGTGGATTTCACGGTCAAGGGGAACAAGCCGTGTTTTGCGCCGACTGGGGAAGTGGATTACTGCTCGCCTTCTGCGTACAAACCGGTGCCGGATCGTTTGTTTCACAACGAAGGCGGGGGCAAATTCAGTGATGCGACGCAATCGTCAGGCATTGGGGCTGCTTATGGACCGGGTTTGGGTGTGACTTGTGCTGACTTCAACGGCGACAGTCTTGTTGATATTTACGTCGCCAACGATGGTGCTGCAAATATGTTGTGGTTGAACAAAGGCGGCGGAAAATTTGAAGAAGGCGGTTTGATGGCTGGCGCGGCCTACGCAGCCGACGGAGCGCCACGCGCCGGAATGGGCGTCACGGCTGGCGACATTGACAACGATGGCGACGACGATTTGCTGGTGACAAACCTGACCAAACAGGGAAGCACGCTGTTCCGAAACAACGGCAAGGGGCTATTTGACGATACGACGGTGGATTTCAACCTGGCGCAACCCAGCTTTCTTTCCACAGGGTTCGGCGCGTCGTGGTTTGATTATGATAACGATGGCTGGCTGGATTTATTTACTGCCAACGGAGCCGTGACCTTGATGTCCAGCCTTCGCGGCCAGTTGTATCCCTTCCATCAACGGAATCAGCTTTTCCACAACGAACCCGGTCGCCAGCCCAATTCACGCGCTTTTCGAGAAATCACCACTGAAGCCGGAGCGGCTTTGCAATTATCCGAAGTCAGTCGAGCGGCTGCGTTCGGCGATATAGACAATGACGGGGATGTTGATGTTTTGGTGGCCAACAACAACGGCTTGGCTAGATTGCTGCTTAACCAGGACGCAACGAAAAATCACTGGCTTCAAGTAAAGCTGATGGGTATCAAAGACAATCGCGATGGCATTGGCGCTCGTGTGGCGGTGATTCGTAAAACTGGATCACAGCTTTGGTCGCGCGTCCACGCCGACGGCAGTTATTTGGCAGCAAATGATCCACGCGTGCATTTTGGGTTAGGAAAAGAAACAGCCATCGAAGGAGTCGGAGTCGTCTGGCCGAGCGGTTTGCGTGAACTCTGGACAAACATAAAAGCCGATTCCTTGAATGTTTTGAAACAGGGAACCGGGAAAGTTTGGGACGCTGGAAAGAAGTAAGAGAGATTCAGGCAGAGAAAAGCGGTCGCCAGAGAGTATCTCCGGCGACCGCTTTTCTGTTTGTGATTACAGTTCCGCTTAGAAGCCTATGCGGAGTCCGAATCTGAATTGACGTTGCGTATCACGCGCTGACAGCACCTGGCCAAAACCGTTCAGGTTTAGCTGACCAGCCGCATTACGCGTAATGTTTCCCTGGGCATCGCGTGTTGGGCTAGACGCGTTGGTACCAGGGTTGTTGAATTGCGGAGTGTTTGTGAAATTGAAAACGTCCACACGGAAGTCAGTCGTGATCTTTTCAAAGAATCGGAACTGACGGACGAGTGAAACGTCCAGGTTCGGGAAGCCAGGTCCACGCACCGTGCTGCGGCCAGCACTGCCGAAGCGGAAGGGACGCGTGGTTCCAGCAGCGACAGAAGCCAACCATTCCGGCGAATAATCAACCGGGCGGAAAGCACTCGGATCGAACCAGATAACACCAGGACCGGTGTTCTTCAGGTAGTTGACCTCGCCGATCAAGTCGGGCGTCTGGGTGTTGCCGGGCGCGTTGAGCGAGCCAGCGGCTGCCGTGACATTTAGCGGACGGCCCGACACCAAACTACCGATGCCGGACAGACTCCAACCACCCAGCACCTTGCCAGCAATGTTGTCGCTCAGCCATTTCTTGCCTTTACCGAAAGGCAGTTCATAGGCTGCGCCCATCTGGAAGTTGTGTGGGATGTCGAAGCCTGCCAGACCGCGGTTGCGGCCAATCTGTGATTGAGCGTTAAAGAGCGGCAGACCCGCCCAACCGGAATCGTCGAAGAAGTTGATTGCCTTCGACCAGGTATAAGCACCTTTGATAAACAGCCCATTCGAGTACCGGCGGTTCACGGCGACTTGCAAGGCGTGATAGCTGGTGCTCATAAAGCCGTTCCACAACAAGGTGCTGGCCGTGCGGCCATATTTTTGTTGCAGGAAGCGGGTGCTGTTTGGCGTTTGTGCAGCATTGACTTCAATGTCGCCGAATTGATTGCGTGTGCCGGTGCCGACGTAACCAACTTCGACTTTGATGTCTTTGATCAGCTTGCGCTCGATCATCAAATTCCATGACTGGATATAACCGCGTTTCAGCGTTCCAGGATATGGACTGCGCATATCAACCGTTCCCGGCAATGAAATGACGCCAGTGCTTAGGTCTGGGCCGGAGAAATTGGGAATACCAAGCGTCAAACCTGCAATGCGGTTGGTCGCGTCGTTGAATCCCCAAGGAGTAAAGTTTTCACTGGCTCCAGGAGCAGTGGCAATGAAGGTTTGGGCAACCGTTGCGGGGTAGAACCCGCGCAATGGACGGCCAAAAGGCATCGGATCATACGTGATTCCATAGCCGCCACGGATGACTGTATCGTCGCCGAAGCGGTAGGCGAAGCCCACGCGAGGAGCAAACAGTTTTTTGCTGGAACCAACGCCCAAGTCGCTGGGATTGCCACCTCTGTCGCCGATCAAAACGCGCATAACGCCATTCGGCTGACCGGCTGCGTTCAGAACCACAGGCGAATTCAAATCCAGCAGTTCAATGCCGCGATCCGCACGATGCATCATCGGGTACAGTTCATAGCGCAATCCAAGAGTTAGCGTCAGATTGCGGGAAGCCTGCCAACGATCACGGAAATAAAAACCCATTTGCCATTCGCGCGTGGTCATCACTTCGTATTGCAGGCTCTTCTGAACACTTTGTGGCATACCCAGCAGGAAAGAGGCAAAGGAGTTGTATTGGTTTGCACCAGCACCGCCATTTAACGCTGTGGTGTTGCCGCTGAAGTTGAAATAGCCACGCGGGCCTGCGCCAATTTCCGGCTGCCAATG
>CAZXHW010000959.1:0-3118 GCA_964639915.1 uncultured Heliomicrobium sp. | reverse complement strand
GTTTGCCATCGGAGGCCCGATTATCAAAGAGCGCACGTTTTGCTTCGGAGACTTTCAGGGGACGCGCCAGAGCATTGGCCGCGTGCTGATTTCAAATGTGCCGACGCTGGCGCAACGTGGCGGAGATTTTTCTTCCAGCCTAGGCGCGCCGCTGTTCCTGCAAACGACTGCGACAACGGCAACCGCGACAGCGACCAACACTGGCACACCGATCAACGTCGTGGATACAAATGGCAATACTGTGCAAGCACGCGTTGGGCAAATCTTTCGCACCAGCGACCGGCGAGCTTACGCAGGCAACATCATCCCGCTGAATGATTTTGACGCCGTTGCGCGCAAACTGCTGGATCGGTATCCGCTGCCGACTTCCGCCGGAGCCGCCAACAACTTCCGTCGCGTCGCCAACGAACGAACCAATCAAGACCAATTCGACATCCGGCTGGATCATCAGCTTTCCGACCGCAACCAGCTTTTCGGGCGCTTTTCCTTTTTCAATGAAGACGCAACGCCCGTCACGCCTTTGCCAGACGGCAGCGGCACCATCACGCAAGGCACGCTCGGCGTGCAGAAAAGCCGTGGCTATCAAGCCGTCGGCAATTATCAAAAAGTCATTTCCACAAACCTCTTGAATGAATTGCGCGTCGGGTACACGCGCCGTTCATTGGATCGCAGAGCCTTGCTGCTGGACGCGCCGCCATCCCAAAGCCTGAACCTGCCCGGCATTCCGCAAAACGGAGCCTTTCAAAATGAACTGCCGACTTTCACCATTGCGGGCTTGCAGCAACTCGGTCCGTCGGCCAATACCGATTCGCTTTTCAACACGGACGTGACGCAAATTTTCGATTCGCTGGGTTGGCAACGCGGGCGGCATTCGCTGAAGTTCGGCGGAGATTTCCGCGTTGAGCGGTTGAATGTTTTACAGCCGCCTTCGCCGACTGGAATCTTTAACTTCACCGCGCCATTTTCCAATTCGCACGGCACGGCGAACACAGTCGGCCAGCAACCGGGCAATGCTACGACCAGTAGCCTGCTTTCGGGACAAAGCGGCAATGCGCTGGCCAGCTTCCTGCTCGGACAGGTCAGCAACTTTTCGATTGATTTGCAGCGACAGACAATTCATCCGCGCGCAAAGATTCTGGAATTCTTCGCGCAGGACGATTTCAAAGTCACTTCGCGGCTGACGGTGAACGCTGGGTTGCGCTACACGCTGAACTTTCCTTCGACCGAAATGGAGAACCAGGGCGCGATATTCAACCTCCAAACCCAACAACTCGAATATCTTGGCCAGAACGGATTTCCCGAATCGGCACGCGAACTGCACAAGCTCAATTTCGGGCCGCGTCTTGGCTTGGCGTATCGGCTGACAAACAAAACCGTGATCCGCGCAGGTTATGGCTTGGTCTGGCAAGAGCAAGCGGGAATCACCACGCCGTTCACCATCCCGCAATTCCCTTTCATTCAAACTGTCACGCAGCGTTCGCTTGACGGCATCGTTCCGGCATTCGTGCTTTCCGCTGGCCCGAACGTGCAGCCGATTTCGCCGAGCGCTGATGCCGGTTTGGGGCAAGGCGTTTTTTCGGTAGATCGAGATTTAGGCAGCGGCTATGTGCAGCAATGGAATTTGGCGCTTCAGCGCGAAATCACGCCAAACCTGGTCGTAGAGCTCGCCTACGCCGGATCGAAGATCACGCATGTTGGCATTCCTGACACCAACATCAACCAACTGACGGCTGAACAATTGGCGCAAGGAAACACGCTGCTGCAAAGCGTAGCCAATCCCTACTTTGGCCAGATTCCACGTTCGTCTTCCATCGGCGATCCGACGATTCCACGCGCGCAACTCCTCCGGCCTTTTCCGCGCTTTACGACCGTCAGCCTGTATCGAAACAATGTTGGCAACACCAGCTATCACGCTTTGCAAGCGAAGCTGGAAAAACGCCTGTCGCAAGGGCTGGCGTTTCTAGTCGGTTACACACGTTCAAAGCTGATTGACGATGCCGGCTCAGTTTTCGACGCTTCCATCGTGACCGGGCCGGTTGCCAATTTTCCGGTAGCCGACAGCTTCAACCGAGCGCTGGAAAAGGACGTTTCAACCGGCGACATTCCGAATGTCTTTGTCACCAGCTTTACTTATGACCTGCCGTTCGGAAAAGGAAGGATGTTCAACTTTGGCGGCATCGCCGACAAATTGCTTGGCGGATGGGAAATTGCGGGAACCGTTTTGCTGCAATCCGGACTTCCCTTTCCGGTCACGCAAATCACAAACTTCAACGCCTTCGCGGGCTTCGGCACGCAGCGTCCAAACATCCTGCGCAATCCAACCTTGCCAAGCGACCAGCAGACGACCGCGCGGTGGTTTGATACGTCCGCTTTTGCCGTCGCGCCGCAGTTCATGCTTGGCAATGCTTCGCGCAATCCGGTGCGCGGTCCGGGGTATCGCACCGCGGACATCGCGTTCATCAAGCGAACACATTTTGGCGAAACGCGAAACTTCGAATTCCGCACGGAAATCTTCAACCTGACGAACACACCGCCACTGGCGAATCCCAACGGCGTCGTAGGCAACGCAGCTTTTGGCACGATCACTTCGGCGGGCGATCCGCGCGTGATTCAGTTCGGCCTGAAGCTCAATTTTTGATGGGGAAAGACAACGTTGATTCAACCTCGCCGATTGCGTAGGATGCGCGCATGTCGCGTCCGCCAGACAACCTGCTCACGTTCCGTTCGCTGCATGAAAGCCCGCTGGTCGGCGTGCGCGATTACAGTTGCCACATCCATTGCGGCGGCCCAGGCGGTGACGAGCAAGCGGACGCCAACCAGATTGTGCTGATGCGGCACGGAGCATTCACCAAACATTTCGGCAAACGCAGCCTGACTGCCGATGTCAATCAAGCGGTTTTCTTTTCAAAGGAATCAACGTATCGAATCAGCCATCCGACTGACCGTGGGGATCGCGGAACCATTTTCGCCGCTTCGCCGCGCATCTTGAACGACATTGTGCGCGAACTTGACCCGACGGTGGACGAACATCCGGAACGTCCGTTTCCCTTTGTCATTGGGCCTTGCGATTCAGGAATTTTCTGGCGTCACCGGGAACTAGTCAGAAAGCTGGAAGCTG
>CAZXHW010000958.1:0-3120 GCA_964639915.1 uncultured Heliomicrobium sp. | reverse complement strand
CTGTATCGCTGGAAAGAATCACGAGATGTGCCGGATACGCTGGATGCAATTCTGCAGTATCCCGAAGGCTTTACTGTCAATTTGAGTGGAACGTTCAACAATGAATCCGGCGGAGGCCGCAGTATTGAAATCCTGGGAACCAAAGGCTCCCTTTCTCTGGGCCGCGACCTGGCTTTTTCGCCTGAATCCGATGGAGACGATAACGGTTGGATCGTTGATGCATGGTCGAGCAAGCTGCAAGATGCTTATTACAAAGACCTGAAAGTTATTGAGCGCGAAGTCCCGCGTAAATGGAAGCCGAAGGTGATTGCAGGTGAAGAGCGTTGGGGCAGCGTTGGTCCAAATGCCAATGTGCTGCACATGGAAGCTTTCCAACAAGCCGTGAAGGATCGCAAACAGCCTGTTGAAGATGTGTTTGCCGGTCATCGGGCTGCTGCGGTTGCCCACATGGTCAATCTGGCGGCTACGCAAAAGAAACCTGTTTACTGGGATCATTCGCGCGACAACATCAAAGCCTAATTCAAATCTAGAACCCCGGAGGAATTGCAATGAAAAGGTTCAGCCTTACTGTGTTTATTTTGCTTCTGGTGGCAATCGCAGGAGTGAAATCCGGCGCACAGGAATCGAAAACTCTAGACGACTTGAAACACCAAGCTGTGGCTGAGGTGGACAAGTTGCAAACGTTCACGCAGCAAATGGTGGATCAGGTGTTCAGCTTCAGCGAGCTCGGCTTTCACGAGTACGAAACCAGCAAATACCTGACAGGCGTTTTGGAAAAGCAGGGCTTCAAAGTGGAGCGCGGCGTTGCCGAAATGCCCACGGCCTGGATGGCAAGTTGGGGAAGCGGAAAGCCGGTCATCGCTTTTATTACGGACATTGACTGCATTCCACGCGCTTCGCAAAAACCGGGCGTGGCCTATCACGATCCGATTATTGAAGGCGCTCCCGGTCACGGTGAAGGCCACAATTCCGGCATGGCTGTGAACATTACGGCGGCCTTGGTGTTGAAACAGTTGATGGAGAAAAACAAAATCTCCGGTACTTTGAAAATCTTACCTGGCGTGGCGGAAGAATTGGTGGGAGCGAAAGCCTTTTTCGTTCGCGCCGGATTATTCAAAGACGTGGACATCGTTCTGGGTTCGCACGTTGATAACGATTTCGGAGTCAATTGGGGCCAGCCTGAACGAAACAGTGGACTGGTTTCTGTGCAATACACCTATCACGGCAGGGCTGCCCACGCAGCGGGGGCTCCGTGGTCAGGACGCAGCGCGCTGGATGCAGTCGAGCTGATGAACATCGGTTGGAATTACCGCCGCGAACACTTGCGGTTGCAGCAGCGTTCGCACTATGTCATTCCGAACGGAGGCGATCAGCCGAATGTCGTGCCTTCGGAAGCTTCGGTTTGGTATTACTTCCGGGAACTGGATTATCCGAAAATCAAAGAGCTTTACGATCTAGGCAACAAAATGGCGCAGGCTGCGACGATTATGACCGATACGACCGTCACGCAGCGCGTTGTTGGATCGGCGTGGCCAAATCACTTCAACAAAGTTGTGGCAGAAGCAACCGCCAAAAATATCGAAGCGGTTGGCTTGCCAACCTGGAGCGAAGCGGATCAGACGCTGGCCAAGGCTTTGCAGAAAGAAATCGGTGCAAAGGTTGAAGGTTTGAAAACCAAGGCAAAAGGGTTGGAAGGACCGAAAGAACAGGTGATGGGCGGAGGCTCCGACGATGTGGGCGATATTTCGTGGAATGTGCCGATGATTTATTTGCGGTATCCAGCGAACATCCCCGGATTGCCCGGTCATAGTTGGGAAAATGCGATTGCGATGGCGACGCCGATTGCTCACAAAGGCTCGACTGCGGGAGCAAAAGTGCAGGCGTTGACTGCGTTGGATTTTTTGCTGCAGCCGGAACTGACCAAACAGGCTTGGGATTATTTCAACAACGTTCAGACCAAAGAGATTAAATATCAGTCACTGATTAACCCGACGGATAAACCGGCGGTTGATCTGAACAAAGACAAGATGGAACGATTCGCTCCGGAACTGAAGAAGTATTATTACGATGCGACGAAGTACAAAACCTATCTGGAACAGTTAGGAATTCAGTATCCGACAGTCAGAAAGTAACCCAAGCGCCGCACGCTTCCATCGCTACGCGATGGAAGCGTGCGGCGAGATTAAACCCAGCCGCCAGATTTCGAGCTTTCAAACACCGCTTCAATCACTTTCATGTTTGCCACCGCATCTTCCAGCGGGGTTGGCACTTCAGCATCGTTCAACACAGCCAGCGAAAACAGGTCGAACTCAATTGTGTACTGATCACAGATGCCAAAAGTGGTTTCTTCTACCTTGCCATCGTGTTGGTACCATATCCTCGTAGGCCTGTCGGGCGGCGCGTTAAAGGGGATTTCGATTTCGATGTGGCCTTCCGTGCCAAAGATAATTGCGCGCTGATAAGAGGAAAGTTGCGTTGAGCAAGTGAAAGTCGAAGTTCCTCGGCCAAAATCCAAAATGCCGGAAGCCAGGCGATCGGTCTGAAACTGCGGATCGAATTCGGCAATGCCTAAAACGCGCTTTGGCTCTTCGCCAAAAATCAGCCGAGAAAGTGAAATGTTGTAACAGCCGATGTCCATCAGTGCCCCGCCGCCAATGTCTGCTTTATTGCGGATATTCGTCGGGTCAGCATTGAAGTATGAAAAGAACGATTGAATCGTACGAAGCTGGCCAATCTTGCCTTCGTCCACCATCTGCTTGGCGCGTTGCCATTGCGGATGCAGGCGGTACATAAACGCTTCCATGACCTTTAAGTTCGGATGTTGCTTGGCTGCATCAACGAGCAGTTGACCTTCTGCCGAACTCAGGCCGATCGGCTTTTCGCACAAGACGTGTTTTCCAGCTTCCAGCGCCTTGATTGACCACGACACATGCAAGTGATTTGGCATTGGATTGTAAATGGCATCAATTTCCGAATCGGCCAGCAATTCTTCGTACGAACCATACGCTTTGGCGATCTCAAACCGCTCTGCTTCCTCCTGCGCTTTGCCTAAATTACGTGAAGCGATGGCAATGATTTCGGCATGTTGGCAGTGTTTGACTGCCGGGATGATTTTGGTTT
>CAZXHW010000957.1:0-3145 GCA_964639915.1 uncultured Heliomicrobium sp. | reverse complement strand
CTGGGCCTCACTTTCTCCTTCTGTCAGTTCGTAAACCAGCAACCGCGCGATTCCGTCAACAGTTGTTTGGACATCGGCGTCTAACCGCTGATGGAGTTTGCCCGACAGCAGGTAGTAAATGCTGGCACAAAAAATGATCAGCACCAGCGCCAGCACGCCTGTGTACCAAAGCGTCAGCCTTGTTCGCACTGAATCAAACATAAGTCAATCCACTGTATTCTCGCTCCCGGTTGCCAATCTGTATCCCTCGCCGCGCAGCGTTCGAATCAATTTTACCTCGTGTGGGTCATCAATTTTCCGCCGCAACCGCTGAATGTAAACTTCAATCAGGTTGGAAAAAGGATCGAAATTCTCGTCCCAGACGTGATTGGCGATTTCCGTGCGGGAAACCACATGGTCGGCGCGCCGAGCCAGATATTCCAACAGCGCATATTCTTTCGCAGTTAATTCGATAGTTATAGAAGCGCGGCTGACCTGATGCGAACGAGTATCAATTTTCAGGTCGGCAACTTCGATTGTTTCAGGTAGTAAAACTCGTCCGCGCCGAAGCAGGGCGCGCACGCGCGCCAGCAGCTCATGAAAATCAAAGGGTTTGATCAGGTAATCGTCAGCGCCTGAATCCAGCCCAGTAATGCGATCTTTGACATCATCCCGCGCTGTTAGCATCAGCACAGGAATCGGGGAACCTCCAGCGCGCAATTCTCGGCACACTTCGAGCCCATTTTTATGCGGCAACATGACATCCAGAATGATCAGGTCGTAATCATTGATTTGCGCTTGAAAGAGGCCCGCTTCGCCATCCGCTTCCACGTCTACGGCATAGCTCTGTTCGCGCAGTCCTTTGGCCAGGATTTGCGCGACATCAGGTTCATCTTCGACCAACAAAATTCTCACGATAACTCCAAATTCACTGGTGCCAACTCCCTGGGTCGGGGAAAGCGTAATACAGACAACCTAAACCTGCGATAAATCCAACGTCGAAATGTAAAAAGCGCAGAGAACCAGGGTCTCTGCGCTTTTTACTGTTTTCCAACGATCAAGCCGGTTTAGTTTGCCGGTGTTGGAGGTTTTTCTTTCTTTTCAAACCGGTCGGCAGCCAACTTTGGATTTGTTTTGTACTTGCTGATTTCCCATTCTTCATTGGGCGTGCCAGCTTCGATTTTGGTCAAACGGTGCGGTAAATTCAGTCCGCCGACACTTTTGTAATCAGCAAATGCCCAGCGGTAGTCAACGTCCGGAGACTTTTCGAAGGCTTCAGCCATTTCTTTCATTCGCTGCTCACGTTGAGCCCGCTCTTCTGGCGTTGGCTCACGACGCTGGCCTTGCTGACCTTGTGCTTGTCCGGGTTGGCCAGGCTGCGTTGGGGGCTGACCTTGACCGGCGGCTTGCGGAGGACGATCTCCACCCTGTCTTCCTTGTCCACCGGGGCCACCTTGTCCGGGCCCTCGGAAGTTCATGCGCATGCTTTTTGCTTTGTAGCTCAAGCCGACAAGTTGGTGATTTTCCTGGTTGAAATACAGGCGAGTGGCAATTCCTTCGGAAGTTTTAGCGTCAATCACATTCAGCTTCGAGCCTTCTGGGCCAGGCGCTTCGCCGACGAACGTGAACTGCGTTCCAGCCGGAGGGGCCAGAAACCATGCCATCAGGATTTGAATGTATTCGCGGTGGGCCTGTTGTTGCATATAAGTCGCCATCGGGCTGCTGGCTCCGCCAGGGCCGCCTGGGCCACCGCCGAAGGTCATCTGTCGTCCCCCGCCGCCTCCTGGCCCACCAAATCCGCCCCCACCGACGCCGGGAATGAAATCATTCCAGTTGCTGGTTCCGTTGAAGCCGCGGATTCGAGTGCCCTGCGGGGAAATATTTGAGATGCGAACTTTGTCCGGGAGCATAAATTCCAACTCAAGTTCGCTTTCGATTTGGTTCTGCCCGAAAGAGTTTCGAGCTGTTCCCTGCGCCGACAGGGTTTGCAGACCCTTAAATTTTGATTCGCTGCCGATGGCGGCGCGAGCCTGTTTCAGAATTTCTTCGGCTTTGGCTTTTGCATCCTGCCCAAAGGCGGATGCAGCCAAGGTGCTGACCAGGAATGCTGGTAGCAAAAGTCCAATCATCAGTTTTCGCATTTGCCGTCTCCTTGTTTTCTCTAAATTCATTTTGGTGCTTGCGGCTGAATCAACTGGAAGTATGGGTTGTCAGCCTGAACGTCTTTCTCTATGCTACAAGACTTTCGAAACCCCAAAGCGGTTTCACGTTATGTTGTTGCGGTCACACAGATTTAATTCGAGCAGATTTGACTCTGACAGATTCTATTATGGAACAAGCAATCCCTGAAAACACTGACAGCGAAGTTTTGGAAGAGGTGATTGAAGCCGCTCCGGAACCGACGCCCATCGTTGCCATCATTGGCCGTCCAAATGTAGGCAAATCCACTTTATTCAACCGGCTGATCGGTTCCCGGCGCTCAATCGTCGGCGATTTACCCGGCATTACGCGCGACAGAATTTACGGACAGGTCGAATGGCAAGACCGGATGTTCCGCCTGGTTGACACCGGCGGTATTGTCCCGGATGACGAAGCCATCATTCCGGCAAACATCTTCAAGCAGGCTCAGGCGGCGATTGAAGAAGCCAGTTTATTGCTGTTTGTGGTTGACGTGCGTGATGGTATGACGTCGCTGGATGAAGAGCTGGCGCGAATGATGCGAACGCTGAACAAGCCCGTTTTCATCATCGCCAACAAGTCTGACACGGCTCGCGTTAGCCAGCACGCGGCGGAATTTCATCAGTTTGGTTACGATGAGGTTTTCCCGATTTCGGCAGAACATGGAGTTGGCGTCGGAGATTTGCTTGATGCAATCATCGAACGGCTGCCTGTTGTCGCATTTCAGAAAGAGAAAAACGACGAAATCAATGTCGCCATCATCGGTCGCCCGAATGTTGGCAAGTCTTCGCTGATCAATAAACTACTTGGGGAAGAACGAGTTATCGTTTCGCCGATCCCTGGAACCACGCGCGACGCGGTTGATACCGTTTATGAGGCAAAAGACGAAGCTGGAAATCCAATCAAGCTCCGTTTCGTTGACACCGCCGGAATTCGCCGCAAAGGCAAAACCCTGGAAATGGCCGAAAAAATGTCCGTGGTCATGGCT
>CAZXHW010000956.1:0-3150 GCA_964639915.1 uncultured Heliomicrobium sp. | reverse complement strand
GCAAGATTCCCGCGGAGTGCGCGGCCTCTAGCGCAGCAGCAATCTGAACCGTTATTTCCGCAGCCTCGGCGACGGAAATCGCCGACTTGCGAATTCTTCTCCGCAGCGTATGGCCCTCAATGTATTCGGTGGCGATGAAATGAAAGCTGCCTGATTCAGTGGTCGCCTGGCCGACTTCGTGAATCGTAATGATGTTCGGATGGTTCAGCGCGCTGGCGGCTTTGGCTTCTTTTTCAAAACGGCGTACACGTTCCGTGTCATTCGTGTAGAGCGCGGGCAGGATTTTCAGCGCGACTTTGCGGTTCAACCGCATGTCTTGCGCCAGATAAACTTCACCCATTCCGCCCACGCCGAGCAGCGAAACTATCTCGTAACGGTCGAAACGAGAGCCGATGTTGATAGGCATAAGTTGAAAACCAAGCGGGATTTAACGCGGGCGCAGTCTAGCATCAGGCTTGGGATTTTTCTATTTAAGAATCGGAAGGATTCACCTCGGCATTTGGGATAAATCTGCGCCGAGTCAGGAAGAAAGTCGTTGTTTTCCGCTGTGAGCGAAACTATACTCCGCTGCGTCGCAAGAACTTAGCCACTTCTTTCAATAGCCAACACTTTTAACAGCCAGAAAAAGGAGATCAACCATGCCATTTCAAAGCACGTTAGTGAACATTGCCAACGGAGAATTGACCTTTTGGACGGAAGGGAAGCTCTTTGAGTGCGTTAGCGAGCCGACCAGCACAAAAAAAGATGGATCGAAAATTGTTCGCAAGTATTGGGTCGAAGGTTTGGGAATTAACAATTTGACCGGGTGTTCCAATGTCGCATGGTCGGCAGCTTTTATTTGTTTTTGTATGCGAAAAGCTGGAATGCCACTGACAGAGTTTCAATTTAGCGCGGGACATCACGCCTACATTCGCGCGTCTATCAACAACACCAAACTGAACAAGCCAGACAAAGCTTATTACGGGCGCAGGCTGACGGAATATAAACCTAAGCCCGGCGATTTAATCGCCCAATGGAGGAAGTCCAGTTCCAGCGCTCCCGACCCGAATATCACGTTTGATAATCAGCCCGACGATTTTTACCCATCGCATTGCGACATTGTGGTTAGTGCCAGTGATACGGAAATTGTCGCCGTCGGCGGAAACGTCGGCAACCGAGTAAAGAAAACTGTCTTTCCCGCCATTAGCGGTTTGCTTGCTCCGAAGAAGGAATTGATTTGTGTTCTGGAATGCAGAAAGCCGTGAGCACAGGCAAAATTTGACCGGATTATGCAAAAGCCTGCAGCAAGTAAGGGCGTATCGCGCCCTTACTTGCTGCAGGCTTTTGCAATCAGAGGTTTAAAAGCTGAACCGCATACCCGTTTCCATTCTTCGTCCGGCCAACGCTGCAGTTGGCTGGGCGAAGAATGGAGAAGTTTGCACGCCGGAAAAGCCAATAGGGTTAACGTGATTGAACAGATTGGTGGCTTGAACGAAGAACTCCGTGCGGAATCGTTTCTGCGCCTGGCCGGGCATTCCACCCATCATTCCTAGCATGTCGCCGCTGTCTGATCCGCCTCGAATAATACGAACCTGGGGGCCTCCGCCGCCTTGCGCTTCCGGAGGTTTGCCAAAACCAAATCCCCAGCTAAGCCGCGTGCTCATATCCCAGCGACCGGCTCCGCGCGCTGCATTGCGGCCAGTTCCAGCCGGACGATCGTTGATCACTGAATCTCCATTGTTATCAAAGCCGGTCGTAATATTGTAGGGGGTGGCCGAGTTTGCCTGAAAAATCGTCCCCAACCGCAATCCTTTTGGTAGCGTGTAATTCGACATCAGGAAAAAGCGATGCCGCGTGTCTTGCAGCGAAGGACCGCGTTCAGCCCGCAAGTCAAAATTATTGACCGGCAACCCGAATGCATTGTCAGTTTCGTCAGTGGTTTTCGACAGAACATAGTTTGCGCCGATCATAAACTTGCCCATCTTCATCCAATTCACATTGACCATCCAGGTGTGATTGAAGGAGTTTGCCGAAGATTCAACCTGGGTAATGTTGCCGGCTGTTGGGTCGGGGCGAATTCCATTCAATGGCGCGTTGATGTTACGCCCTCGCAGTTGATGTATGCCTCGACGGAAAAAGTATTGCGACATAAACCGAACCCCTTGCGCCAGCTCACGTTCGACGCCCACAGAAGCCATGGCGACATAAGGCATTCGCAATCCAGGCTGAAGCTGAATTCGGCTGGGCGGCAGCGTCAAGGCTGATCCACCACTCAACGGGTTAGGGAAGCCTGGAGATTGAATCACCAGATCACGTTGTTGCTGGCCATTGACGCGCAGCGATTGTTCCAACGTATCAGCACCAAACCAGTCGTAAAAAATTCCCGCGCCGCCGCGAATCGTGGTTTTGCCGCTTTTGGTTGGCGACCAGGCAAATCCAACGCGCGGCATAAAATTGTTTCTATCTTCAAGATTCGTTTGGACTTCGTGGCGCAAGCCGAAACTCAGCGTCAGGCTTTTGGCCACACGCCAATCATCTTGTGCAAACCAGCCGAATTGGTATTGATCGAAATTGACTGAACCTGCGCCGCTCCGCCGCGTGTACGTCGTCGGTCTTCCGGCGCGAAACGCATCCAGACTGGAAAAGACAAACGTGCCATTCTGATTGCGAAGCTCGTTGCTGTTGTAGTCAAAGGCTTCGAATTGCGCGCCAAAGCGCAATGAATGTTTTTTGAGCGCGTAATCCAGGTTGTCTGCCACTTCGATTTCCCGCGAACGACGCGAGCTGTTGACTTGCGCGCCGCCTTGGTTGAATGCATTCAACACCTGAATCGTCGTTGCGCTGGAAAGGGAATCAATCGTCACGTCCTGCCAGATGGTTTGGAACCGAATTTCGTTGAAAAGTTTTTTGCCGAACGAACCGGATTCAGCAAAGCGCAGCACGTTTTCGGCGGAATCGGTGGTGTAGCCGCGTTCCGGCAAATCAAAATTTCCAACGCCATTGTTGTCACGCCGGGTGGCGTTGCGCTGATATTCGGCGCGCATAGTGTGCGCGTCAGTCAGCAAATGTTCGATGCGCGCGCTAAGATTCAAATTTTTCCACGGCTGACGAATCTGGTCGAAGTAATTTCCTGTCGGCAGCGCCGAAACGATTGTTCTGGCTTCGTAGCTG
>CAZXHW010000955.1:0-3151 GCA_964639915.1 uncultured Heliomicrobium sp. | reverse complement strand
CAGCCATTCGCCAGCGCCAATCGAAGCTCCGGACATCAATAATCCCGGCCCCAGCAATGCGGCCCAATTTTTCAGAGTAAAGCGCGGTGCGTCATCGAGTTCGCCAGAATTCCAGCGCGGCATTTCCTTCGAGCCGGGCCACGGCGCAGTAGAGTTTGTATTTTCCATTTTGTCGTTTTCGTTGAATTGAATTTTGCTGGCTGGCGGCGATGAAACAGCCGCCATATGATCGGCGGTCATTGTAAGGATTTCTCCGGCAAAGTCACGGCGAGCCAGCAAAATTGAACGACCGTTTTTCATTTCCTATAAAGAAGCTGTTGACAAAAAATCGAGATGGCTAAGATTCAATGTAGTTTAGAGCTACAGTGTATTAGGTATTGTATGGTTCTAAATCGTAAAAATTGCTTGATAAAGCAATTCAGTGGACAAAATTCGCTTGGTCCTTAATTTGCCAGAACCTGTGTGCCCTTGTTTTCAAATCCAAGGCATGACGTCACATTCGTGTCGTGACGGAATTAACATTCAGAAGGAGAAGGATGATGACAATACGAAAATCATTTCGAATCATTGGCTTGTTGTTCTTGCTGGGAAGCCTCAGCTTTGTTGCTGACGCCCAGGGACGTGGTCAAGGGAGATGGCAATATCTTGGGCAGTCCAACGTGGATGGTCGAGCCGATCACGATAATATTCGAGTCAATGCAGGCGGCGCTTTTCGTTCGATTCAACTGCAGGTTTCAGGTGGAACAATAGAGTTCAATCGCGTGGTTGTGCATTTTGAAAACGGCGCTGATGTCGAGGTTAGCGTTCGAGATCAAATTCGCGCAGGCGGAAAAACTCGCGCGATTGATCTTCCCGGCGACCGGCGCAGAATTCAAAGTGTCGAAGTCTGGTATGAACGAGGCAATTGGGGCCGACGCAGACCCAGCTTAAGACTTTACGGAATGCGCTAAATTGAAGGCAGTAAAAAAGCGGCTCTATGATTCATAGAGCCGCTTTTTTACTGAAAAACCAAAAGCCTACTCTCAATTACGATAACAGCAGTTCCAAATCATCTCGGCCAAGACTGCGAATCAAACTGTTGTCAGCATTGATAATAGCGTCTGCCAAATCGCGTTTTGTATTTTGCAGTTCCATGACTTTTTCTTCGACCGTCCCTTTGGCAATCAAACGATACGCGAAGACTTTCTGGGTTTGGCCAATTCGGTGAGCACGGTCAATGGCTTGAGCTTCGACTGCGGGGTTCCACCAAGGATCAAGCAGGAAAACATATTCGGCAGCCGTCAGGTTCAGGCCCAGCCCTCCAGCTTTTAAACTTATCAAAAATAACTTGCAGTCAGGATCTGTCTGAAAGCGCTCAACGCGCCCCTGGCGATCACGGGTGCGCCCGTCCAGGTATTCGTAAATGACTCCTTCTGTATCCAGATATTCTTTCAAAATGGACAGGAAGCTGGTGAATTGGGAAAAGACCAAAACTTTATGACCTTCGTCAATTACTTCCAGCAATTGCGGCAAAAGCATGTCCAGCTTCGCACTTGGGTCTTTTGAACGTTCCGGGTTAATCAGGCCGGGATGACAGGCTGCCTGGCGCAACCGCAACAAAGCTTCAAGAATAAGAATCTTCGACTTCCCGATGCCTTCGCTATCAATTCGCCCAAGCAGAGAGTTTCGATAATGATCTCGCAGTTCGTCGTAAAGCTTGCGTTGCGGTGGTTCCAGCTCGCAGAACAACGTCTGTTCCAGCTTCGGCGGCAAATCTTTTGCGACTTGCTCTTTTGTGCGGCGGAGAATAAAGGGACGAAGCGCCTGAGCAAGCAGCTTGCGTGTCTCGTCGTCGGGGTTTCGCGCGGCATTGCCAGTCATTTTGAAGACCGAGGCCGACCCCAACATTCCGGGGTTTAAAAAATCGAAGAGGCTCCACAGTTCGCCAAGATGGTTCTCAATTGGAGTTCCGCTCAAAGCCAGACGATGATTCCCTTTCAATAAACGAGCGGCTTTTGAAGACGCAGTATCTGCGTTTTTGATCGCCTGCGCTTCGTCCAGAATGATGTAATCGAAGTGGATGTCCTTAAATTCGATGGCGTCATTTCGTAGCGTCCCGTAGGTGGTCAAAATCAAATCATAGTTCTTCATCTGTTCGGTCAAATTGCCGCGTTCATGGCCTGTGTGATCCAACACACGAAGTTTTGGAGCAAATTTGGCCGCTTCAAGTTTCCAATTGAAAACCAAAGACTTTGGGACAACTACAAGCGAAGGAGAGATGGAAGGACTTGGCTTACGGCTGCCCTTTTTCTTCACATCTGCTTCAGAGTTCTCTTTTTCTTGTGCCGCTTTAGCATTAATCCGAAGTTGCCGTCGTATTTCCAACCAGGCTAATACCTGAACCGTTTTGCCCAATCCCATGCAGTCGGCTAGACATCCCCCAAAACTGAACTTCTCTAGAAAAGCAATCCACCCCAATCCTTCACTTTGATACGGTCGCAATTCCCCGATAAAGCCTGCAGGTGGTTCCAGGGACTTAATACCGTCAAATGCTCTCAGTTCTTCACGCGCATGGGCAAAACTGTCGTCAAACTCAGCTTCAGGCTGCGAAGCCAATAAGGCATCAAGCACGCCAAGCTGTGTTTTCTTGAATCGGAGTTGATCGCCACTGACTTCTCCAAGTCCTGCCAAAAGCCCGTACTTCCCAAGCCATTCTTCTGGCAGCATGCCGTAAGTCCCATCGTCCAGCTTAACCAGATTTTCTCCGCGCCGAAGCGCTGCCAGCAATGCGGGAAGCGCGGCTGTCACCCCATCACCAAAATCTACGATTCCGTGCAACTCAAACCAATCAATGTTTGAGGTGACGTCAATTTTAAACTTGCCAGGGCGGCGATAAACTTTCCCTTCGGCTTCGATATGCCAGCCCGCCCCTAGAAGTTCCCGCACAACTCTTGGCAATTTGCTGGGAGTCAATTCCCAATGTGGAGTCGGGTCATAAGTGTTGGCTTTGACCGGTCGCCAACCAAATGAGCGTAAATATTCAGCGGCCGCTTGTTCTGTTTCCCAGTGGCGCAGCAAAAACCGATGCCCTTCTATTTGAAAAATTCCTCGTGTCAGGTCATGGCTTTCCAAGATCACACCTTCGTAATCGAAAGACAATTCGCCGCGCAGT
>CAZXHW010000954.1:0-3154 GCA_964639915.1 uncultured Heliomicrobium sp. | reverse complement strand
CTTTATGAATGTCGCGATACACCTTGTCTTTCAATAAGCCAGGTTCAGCTCCCTTAACGCGCAACACTTTGTTGTTGTTTTTGCTGTTCTCTCGTTTTGCCAATTCCCAGGTCGAAGGAACCTGCCACTGCGACAGCGAGTCAAACTCATCCGTTACACCCGTTGAAGTGACAATCGGGTCCAGTTTGACTTCAAGCTCGTAAGGACCTGGTGTCAATTTCTTCCTCTCAGACCAGGATTTATACCCAAGCAATTCAACGCTAATGGTTCGCTCAGCAGCCTGCTCAAGCTCGTAATCAATTCTGACCGTGCCATCGTTTTGAATTTTCCCCTGCACCGCGCCGTCAATCATCACGGTTGCGCCTGCCGGACCATGCACCTCTAGCTTAGCTACGCGCGTTAACCGAAGGCGGACGTAATTGATCTTGACTCCCGCTTCCAGCACTTCATTATCAAAATTGTCAGTGTAATCGTTGTATTCAGGGTGTGTGATACGAAGCGCATGTTTTCCTGGCTGTATTTCGCCCACAGATATTGCGCCGCTTTTCTCAATTGTCGCGTGTAACTTTCCATCAACGAAAATTTGCGCACCAACCGGCAAGCCACCCAGATTGAATGTGACAAATTGCGGAATTAAGCGGAGTCGGACAATTTCGTTGGCTTTCAGAACTTTGGATTTGCCCGACGCACTCAGAAAACCAGGATAACTAGCTTCCACTTGGTAGCTCTTGCCACGCTGAAGCTGAAATTCCGCCTGACCATCCTTGATTCCTTCTTGCCTGCTAACCACTTTGCCCACCGCATCTTTGACAGTAACAATCTGGCCAGGAACGACCGGTTCTAGAACCACAGCCAGAACCCCTCTACTGGGTAGCCCGGCTTTTGTGCGAATCGTAACACTCTCGGAACTGGATCGCTCGCGAGGTTTAACGACGGTATATTCCCGTTGGGCAAGTGCAGGGTTTGAAAAGGCAATCAAGCAGATAATTGAAGGCAAAAAGGAGAGAAGCGATACTGCTGATAACTTAAAGGCTTTCATTTTTACCATCAGGGAAAGGGGTTACTGTTTATCTTTGGCGCAACGAAAACCAACATAATCAAACTTTCTTCCAGGGAGAGTAAAAAAACGTTCCGTTGCAGTTTGCTGACTCGGCAAGTTGATGAACGAACCGCCACGCTGAATCTTGTTCCCATTATCGGGTCTGGCTGGACTTCCCGGATAGGGTACATAATCGCTTGCAGTCCATTCGGCCACATTGCCTGCCATATCCATCACGCCAAACGGACTGGCACCCGCAGGATAACTGCCGACGACACTCAGCTTGCCAATTTGCTCTGGAGAGGGAGAAGCGCTGGAAAACTGCGGTTTCCATTCATTGCCGTAAGGATATAGGTAATTTTCCCTTCCACGAGCAGCCCATTCCCACTCTTCTTCCGTTGGCAGTCGTTTAGCGCGAAATTCACAATAATCTCTGGCGTCAACCCAGTTGACGTTGATTACGGGAAACCTGTCTTCGCCGGAGCGAGGCGCGCCATTTACCCAATGTTCTGGAACACTTCGATTTCGGCTACGGACAAACTCGGCGTACTGCTCATTGGTGACTTCATAAGTGTCCATGAAAAAGGGCGCGACACTCACTTCGTGCGCAGGTTTTTCAAATTCGCTGGCATCTTTATCATCACGCCCCATCATGAATTTGCCGCCAGGAATCGCCGTCATATCCGGTGGAGCGCCATTGGAAGGCCTGACAGGCGGCTTAGGGGTGCGAGTCAACAACCAGGCAGAAATCCCAATTACCAGCAGCATCGTGACAGCGACACCAATAATCAGTGGCAGCTTTGATTTTTGTTCGACAGATTGCCGGGCAGCTTTTTGGCGCGAATAAATGTCTACTCCTGCGGAATTCGCAGAAGGTAGACTACCGGCGACATTGTTCCCGGATCTTGGGGTGGCTCCAGAGGAACGACTGGTATCCGTGACAACTGTATTGCCAATGCCAACCGTTGGGGCATCAGCCAAACTTTGCCGCGCCGTGCCACGACCTTCAGCTAATAACGTTTGCCGGGCGCCCAACATCCGGCCTGTCACTTTGGCTGTTCCTGTCAGCTCATATTCTTCCAGCAATTCCAGAAACTGACGGGTGGTTTGGAAACGGTCATCCGGATTTTTCTCCAGCGATTTGAGCACCACTTTTTCAAGTTCTGGCGAAATCCCAGGATAAAATTCCGACATTGCGGGCACAGCCATTTCGATGTGCCCGCGCCTGATTTCGTAATCCGAAGTTCCGCTGCCATCGCCTTCAAACGGGACTCGGCCCGTCAACATTTCATAAAGCACCACGCCAAGCGCATAAATATCGGAACGATGATCCAGTTCGCGCCCACGCGCCTGTTCAGGACTCATGTACTCCGGCGTGCCGGGATTGAATCCCATCTGCGTGCCGCCTTTGACACCGCGCACTTTGACGATTCCGAAATCGGTAACTTTAACCAAATCATCAGGCGTAACCAGAATGTTGGCAGGCTTCAAATCGCGATGGATGATGCCTTGATGGCGGGCGCCGGTTTTGTCCAGGTAAATGAAATTGTGCGCGTAATCAATTGCGGCCAGAACCTGTTTGAAAAGCTTCAACGCACGATAATCCGGAATCGGCCCCGTTTCACGAGTGATCATTTTCCGCAGGTCACGCCCCGGCACATACTCCATTACGATGCAGGTGGTGTCACCGCTGGCAATAAAGTCGTACACACGAACGATGTTTGGGTGATCAAGCTGAGATTGAACAAAGGCTTCGCGTTCTAACCGCTCTCTCAGGTGTTCGACTTGGCGCGGGCTGAAATCTTCAGTACGAATGGTTTTGATAATGACTTCGCGCGCAACCAGCCTTGCATGGCGTCCGAGGTAAAGTTCCCCCATTCCGCCTTCACCGAAGGGGCTAACAATCTCGTAATTGCCAATTGTGCGTCCGAGCATATTGAATTGAATTGCCTTTGGCAGAGCAGGCTCTCAACAGGAACCCAGATCCGAGAATCTGCCATCCGCAATCATCTTGTCGGTCTTTTGAAATTCAGAACGCAATCCTGATCACACAAACTGACTGACAAGGTGAAATTACCGATGCGCAACCTGTCGCCATCGTGCAGCTCAGCCATT
>CAZXHW010000953.1:0-3158 GCA_964639915.1 uncultured Heliomicrobium sp. | reverse complement strand
TTCGCGTCCCAGTTGTTCAGCAACGTATTCAAAATCGCCAAGCCGGATAGTTCCTTGGTGCCCTTGAATGGATTGCTGTCCCAATCCCAGTTGATGGCGCGACGGGCAATATTCTCCGGGCGTTTTTCAAACATTCCGTTAGTGAATGATCCATCTGAACCAACAAACTTTTTGGCGCGACCCAAACCGCTGACGCCATTCACTTTTCCTGACGGAATGAAATAGCTCTCTTCGACCATGTAGCCGCAAGCCCAAACGATGCGGCTGGAAGCAACTTCGGAATGAACCTCTTCGTCGAACTTGATGTTCCATTTGATGCCGTTCGCATCAAGGATTTTGATTTTTGGATTGGTTCCTGTGATGTCTTCCTTGTCGAATTGGAAAGGCGGCTTGGGCATTTCTTCGGGGCTGCCGATTCCATAAGTCAGGTTCAGCGAAGCGATGTTTCCGCGATCTTCCCAGAGCATTGGCGTTCCGGGGGCGGTTGGCGCGGAAGTCGCCTTTTTGGATTTTTTCTCTTTCTTACTTTCCTTGTCTTTCTTTTGCGGGCTGGCGCTGACTGAAGTCGAAACGATGGCACCCGTGACGGCAATGCAAAAGGCCAAGACAATGCCCGACAGAGTGGCAAAACGATTGAAGCGGTGATTCATTGGAAACAACCTCCTAAAGTTGATTTCGGTTCTTCGGGGGCGTTGTTGTACACGACGGGGCTAAGAGCTTGAATGACGATGTCGGTGGAGTTTAGAGGCGCTTGGGATCGAAAACGCAGTTGCGTTCTTCGTTCCACGCATTCTCGTAACGCCTGTCCATTTTCATTTCACATCCGAATAATTGAGTCTTAGATAACTGCTGGCGTCTCCGACCAGAAACATAAAAGGAGTTCCGCCGATAACGGCGGCAGTGATTCCTTCCGGTTTGTATTTTGAGCTGAGTGTCGCTTCTTCACGCACCTTGGGCGAAACTGCCTCCCCATCCCATTCCCACAGCTTGAATTCGGCTTTCTCCACACCTTCGGGAGCGCCAGAGATAATGAGGAAAGATTTTAGGTGCGCGTCATACGTGATCTCTCGCACACCCTGTCCGCCCAGTTGTAAGAAGATAACCCGCGGGTTTTCAACGGTTAGGTTGCTGGCGGCGAATGGCCCGCGCAAATCCGCCAAGCGTAGCGGAACCAACACCGCTTGCGCGCCGATCAGCGAACGCAATCCGACAATTAAACGGTCTCGCAGCTTGTCAAAAACCAATCCCTCGACGTTCAGCCCGCCTTGCGTGCTGGGAATTTCTCCCAGACTTTTCAACTCCGGCACCTTACTAAGCAAAAACGTGCGGAAATCAGGAATGACTTCGGCCTGTCCTCGCAACGTTTGTGTTTGGGGATCGAAAGCGAAGCGCACAAGGGCGTTTTCATTGCCCCATGCTGGATCAGACAGCGAGCCGGTAATGTAAAAGTTTGAACCGTCGCTGGTTATCGCTTCCGGATTTTTGATGGTTACGCCAAGCGGGATCGCTTTGGGAATTCCGACGGGCTCGCCTTCCGCATCAAGCTTCATGGCCAGCACAGCACCGGGTTGACCGTCGTCCACCATCAAAACCAGATCACTGTTAGGAACGTAGGCAACACCGGAAGCTTCGATCTTGGCGCCAGGTAATGCGGTCCACGCATCGGATCGAACGATTTTGGCGCTTCCTGACCCCGACGATCCACTGCCGCCTGTACCACTGTTTGTCGTCAGCGCATATCTGGCGACCAGAATTGTAACGATTCCGCCAACGACAGCTCCCATTACCTGCGCGATGATGCGACTGATGGCGTTAACGTTCCAACCGCCCTTGTCCTTCTCTTTCTTCTTTTTCTTTTTCTCGGCTCTTTCGGCCTCTTCATCCTCAGCGGCTGTGGTGATTTTTGAAGGCGGAATCGCGCCTACGCCAGGATCAGTGCGCGGGAACGAAAACGATGAATCTGATCGCAATGACGCGCGCCGCCGCACTTCTTCAAGAGCTTCCAGTGACAGCCGAGCGGTTTTGTTTTGTGTGGTTTCAGCCGGGTTGCGGAACGTCAACATCACATTGCCAAGCTGAATCTTGTCGCCATGTTGCAAGGTGTGCGGTTCGCTGCTTAGCTGATTGCCATTGACGAAGGTCCCATTGCTGCTGCCAGATCAACGATCGTGTATCCACCATCGCGCACCAGCACAATGCCGTGAGTGCTGCTGACGGTCGGGTCGTTGATGACCAGCTTGTTGTGCGGAGCTTTGCCGATTTCGATTTCCGCCTGATTCAGCAACGCTTCGATTTTTTCGCCCGTCGGCATCACGCCGATCAGACGAGGCGTAAAGTGATTTTCGATGTGCGTCGAGATTTCACTGAACAGCGCCAACCGCAGCGATGCTTTTTTCCCGGTCGTTCGCTCAATCTGATCAATCGTCGCTTTATCGGTTGGGTCGGCAAGCGCCAGCATCAAGCGGTCGGGTTGCTGGCCGATAACGGGGCAAACTGAATGGCTTCGCAAAAGCTCCACGCCAAGTTTGGCCGCCGTCACTGCGTCAACTTGCATGGTTTTCATTTCAACCGGCGTGAGATTGAACGTGCGTCCCATCAAATCGCGCAATCCAATTTCGCTGACCAGCTTTTCTTCAACCAACGCGCGGCAAAGCCTGCGCCCACGTCCGCCAGTGCCTTTCAAACGATCAATTTCCGATTGTGCTACCAGTCCAGACGAAACCAATGCCTGGGCCAGCGTTTCTTCACTGACAGGCAGGGATTTTGGCGGCGGCGGCGGAGCAGGCGGCGGCGGCGGCGAATTGTCCAGCAATACGGTGCGTGGAATTGACTGTGTCGTTTCCGCTTCTTTCAGCCGGAAAGTGATGGTGCAATGCCCCATCTTGATCAAATCGCCATGCTGCAATTTGCGGGGCTCGTTGATGCGAGCTTCATTGACGAACGTGCCGTTGCGGCTGCCCAGATCACTCAAGGTGAAAGCCCCGTCAGCGAAGCTGATCAGTGCATGGGATGACGACACAGATGCATCGGTTAAGACAATTTCGTTTTGCGGCGCTTTGCCAAGTCTGGTTTCGGGAATTGTCAGATCGCGTTCAAATACGTTGCCATCGCGAGACAAAACGTGGAGAGTAGCTTCGATGGGTTTAGAGTCGTTCTGG
>CAZXHW010000952.1:0-3169 GCA_964639915.1 uncultured Heliomicrobium sp. | reverse complement strand
CCTGCACTAACACCGCCCACAAACAAAAAAAAGGCGAACCTTCCGGCCCGCCTTTCGCTCGATACGTTCACCTGTGCCTTACACGCCTTCCACTTCCTTCACCAACACAAAGCACGCTTCCGCTCTGCGCGCTGCCTTGTGCAGATCAGTGTCTCCGTCTTCGATCAGATGCCATAAGGTATCCAGCCCGGATTGCACGTTGGCCCCTTCGGTCAGCGAGAGGCTTTCCAACAAGTCGTGTTGCGGATCAAGCGCCACTGCGCGTAGTGCCGTCAACAGTTGCTCCGTTTCACGGATCAGGTTTGGGAGGGCATCGGTTGTGATTGCGATTTTCATTGAAATTCCTTTCTGTTCTATGTGATTCTCTCTGAGAATAATGTAGCGTTGAAAACAGGCTGATTGTGGTTCCAACGTCGCCACAATCAGCCCGTTTTGTTTATAGCTGCCAGCCTTCACGCTCATACACGTCCTGAGTCTTCGGCTTCACCAATGGGGCATCCTTGCCCTTGGCGTTGCTTGTGGCGGAGAGACGTGCAAGAAACGCCTTGGCCCTGGCTTTATCGTAGAAGCCATGCGTGCAAGAGCGCGTCTTGATCGTGAAATACGGTTTGCCGTTGCGGAGTGAGGTCTTGATTTCCATTTCACCTTTCCGGTGCTATGCTGCACACGAATTGAGAACATTGATTCAAAGAAGAGGCTTTCGTGGGGTTCGCCAACCAATCACGAAAGCCCTTTCTGTTTACTGGGACTGCGCAGCTTTGCGCATCCGACAAATGGCCTTGTGAACCCAGCCCGCCGAGATGATGTGATGGCAAGCCATTGATTCCCGTCCTGCCGGGCAATCGCACTGCGCCCAGGCGTGACCATCCAGGCCTTTCAGCAACTTGACGGTGTATTCCTTCTGCGAAGTGCCACTGACAACGAGATATTGCGCGTTGCCAAGCAGGCCAACGAAGTTATGGGCCTGTACCGCGCGCTTGATGGCGCATTCGATTTGTTTGTTTCGTTCGAGTTTGATCATTTGTAATTCTCCTTGTTGATTTACTGCCGGTGACAAGAAGGATATTACACTGAAAATGTATTATATCGCAAGTGTAATAATACAATAATTGCATATTATTTTCTAATGTAATATAGTGCTTTGCATGGAAGTGAAATTTGATGTTCAAACAGTGGCACTTGGACGCGGGATTATGACCGCATACCAATTGCAGAAGGCGCTTGATTCTTACCCTTCTGAAGCGGCGAAGCTCTGGAATGGTCAGGTGAAACAGGTCAGCCTTGTGATGCTGAAACGCTTGTGCGAAGCCCTTCAATGCGAACCGGGTGAATTGTTCGTAAAAACAGATGAGGACAAGCCTAAGAAGAAAGGAAAAACACAATGATGAACGCGGGCAAAATCAAAGCTTGGGATGAGGACGCGGCGTGGAGTTGGCTGATTCGGGAATGGATGAAGTGGGAGGCCGAAGAAGCCAAAGAAGCCAAAGAAGCCGAAGAAACCGAACGCACGGAGTAAACCGTCAAGTCATGGATATTCGAGAAAAGGGGCGTGGTTTCAAGCCATGCCCCTTTTACTTTTTATTCATTCTGCACATTTGTAATTCGTGCCATCTGATTTCGGAAGTGGGTTATTCAACGGGCGTGAGGTAGTGATCAATCACGTCGTACACCTTCTGCCGCTTCTGTTTATCCATATACTGCCACTCCGTAGACTGAACTGTTCGCACGGCGTTTTGATATTCACTGTACTGACGCGCGAGGGCTCTGTCTGCGGCGTCTGAATTGAGGGCCGCATCCGATTTGTACGATTGTTTGACCTTGAGCGTTGTAGACAAAAGCTCGAATTCAGCCTTCGTTCTCATGTACTCCATAATCTCCGTGTCACCCCAGCGCGCATTTTCCAGCCAATATTTCTTTTCACCAGCCAGACGCTCCAACTCCAAGGTTCGACGCCCTTCTTCCTGATATAAAGCATCCATCGCAACTTTCGTATCGTATGCCCGGCGAATCCGCGATTTCTCCGGCGCTTCGGCGGGATTGACCAAGGTTGCGTAATCAATTGCCGGTGAAGGCGTGGCTGCGGAACGAAATTTCTCAAGCATATTTGCTTCTCCTTGTAGGTAAGAACAGCTTGCTGCTGAAGCGGCATCGCTTCGGTGACAAGCCAAGTTAAAATTCGGATTTTCCGAAACTGTTTCGGTGCTTCCGAACAAAATTATCGCGGTCTCACGATGGGAAAGAGCGTGGACTTGCCGCCATTGGTAGATACCGTGTGTAACGTGTTTTCAATTTTGTTGTTCTTCGCCCCGGCCCCATAGAAATTGATCCACGAGAAATTTTCACGAGTCCTGGCCAGCCAACTGGCAATGGCCAAGGCCAGCACCAAGTCATCGTGCGCACCTTCGCGCCATGCCCCAAACGTCGCGTGGCCCGTGTCTGTGATCTTAACCTCAAAATCCTTCAGTTCCCTTTCCAGCACCTTCGCATTGGGCAGGGAGGAGGCGATTTTGAGACGGGCGGTTTGCAGCGCAATCTGCACACTCGCGACAAGCTCTTTCTTCGGCACGCGGATCGTATCGCCTTCAGCATTGACGGTGTCGCCGCCTGTGATCGAAATGAACCGCATTTCCGCCTTGATCGGCTGCTGGCGAAACAAATCTGTTACAGCAACGCCAACGCCAGTGCCGTCTATGCCCAACGTGCAGGGCTGCTTGGCCAGTTCATCGCGTTGGAGCAGCTTCACCACATCGTCAACAATTTCCGGGTATGGTGTGCCGAGTTTCCAACGACTCAAGTAACGGGTGTGAAGCTCTGCCGTTCGGCCAAAGCCAACCTTTTCGATGATGACAAGAGCCGTGTAATCACGCAGCTTGCCAAGGTCTAAGCCAAGAAAAAACATAGTCAACCTCCGAATAATGGTTGGATCGAATTATCCAATGCTCGCTCGATGTCATCGGACGAAAAGAACTGGCTGAGGTCATCAACGAATTCGCACAGGTATTCCTGGCGATACCACCAATCGCCCATTGTTGCCCGTTCAGCAGCAAGGAAATCTTCGCTAATGCGTGGGCATTGATGCGCTGTCACTTTGAACCGCTGCCAGTTTTCGCCTTTGTCGTAGGTTTCATAAAAGAACCCACGTTTGCCGAATGGTGTGGATAGCAAAACG
>CAZXHW010000951.1:0-3172 GCA_964639915.1 uncultured Heliomicrobium sp. | reverse complement strand
CTTCAGTTTTGGGAGTGGACAAAACCAAGCCGGACATGGCCAGACGGCTTTTGCTTAAATCAGGAACGTTGATGAACTGGCTGGCTGTGCCCAGTTTGTTGCTTTCCGCATCGCGCACCACGGCTCTGAATTGGTAAGCGCCGGGTTTTTTGATCGGAAAATCAGCGCGATAAGTCAGCCCTTCGGCCATCACCTGTTTGTATTGCGCTTCGTCAAATGTCAGCGCGACATGTTTGGCATTCAAATCTATCGCGGTGCCTTTGTCATCAAAAGCGTAAGCCGCCAAATCCAGATTGATCGCTTTTTTGCCGTCTGCCGCATCTTTGAAATTCAGCTTCGCGCTGTCAATGTGGAACAAGGTGCGAACCAGCGAACCTTCTTTATCCGAATTGAAGTAATAAGGCGTCATGCGCAAGTTCAGCTCACGAACCCCCAGAGGTGACAACAGCGCACCGTAAATTTGTTGGCCCCGCGTTTTTTCCGCTGCACGCGGTTCATCATCGTTGTAACCGTAAAAGCCCTGTCGCGCGCGTACCCGTAAGCCAGGTCGTTTGACCGTGATTTTGATCTTGTGCTGTTTGCGGTCGAATTTGTCGTCGTCGGGGTCGAAGCCGATCAGGTAATAACTCTGCTGATCGTACAGGGCTTCCTGAATACCGAGGTTCAAATCGTTGTTGTTAAACGTGGCGAAACCTCCGGTTTGCGCGGCCAACGAAACCGGCCCTTCTAGCGCTTCCTGATTATCCTGCATCGCCTGCGCGTAAGAATCGCCCGTTGGCCGCCCGCCGGTTTCTCCGCCGGGAACCAGTGGCATCAAGCCTTTGGCATCCATCGAATAAATCACGACACTTGACCGGTTTGCCATTTCGACCAGTTGTTTCAAGGCTTGCTGCACCATTTCGCTTTGCGCCACGGCGTCCGGATCGTTTGCATTGCTGCTGGGCGGATAAATTCTGAAGCCGTCAGAAAGCAGAATGGCACTTTTTCGTCCGGGCAATCCGCGCAGCCCGTTGACGACGAAATTGATCGCTCCCAGCGTGCCCGTGGCAAATAACGTGTCCCGAAAATTGCCCATTGCGTCGTCCATGGATTGCTGTCCGCTGGCGGCTTCCTGGCTTTCTTCGGAATCGCCAAGGCCGCTTTCGCTGCCAAAACTCGGAACCATATCGCGGCTCAGCGGATTCCACATCAGTTTATCTATGGCGGAATAGAGAATTCGTTTGTCGCTGGTGAACTGTTCCAGCATTCCCAAGCCTCTGCCCGTGCGGATGATGGCGACCAGATCGCCCGGCTGCATTTGCCTGTCCAGAAATTGCCGCAGCGTTTCGCGCACGCGCTCCGTGCTGGTAAACGACAAACCCAAATCATCCACAATGAAAGCAATGGTGCGGCGAACTTCGCTGGGCTCAATTTGCTTTGTCGGCATGTTCGATGGGGCAGGCGGCGCATCCGATTTTTTTACTGGCGGCAGTTCGCGCTTTACGGGCGGCAAACTGACATGCCGAAAATGCGTCAAGTCTTGTTTCTTGCCGTCAACGAACATCTCGAAATCGTCAGCAGTCAGGTCTTCTATGTGATTGCCTTTCTTGTCCGTGACGACGGCATCCACCTGCACAAGCTGTGTGCTGATGCGAACGACCAAGTCTTGATTCTGCTGCTGGGTTTGTTGGGCAGGATTTTGAGGCGGATTTTGCGCCGGTTGTTGCGCTGATTTGCCGGACGGTAAATAGCAGGTAAGCAATGTAAAGATTGTAAACAACGCTAAGAGGCGATTGGGTTTAAGCATTTTCCTTCTCCTTGGTATGTTTGACGCTGAAGCGTTGTGTGCGGTCACTTTTATCCGTGGAGAAGTTGATCTTTGCCGAATCAACCGAAGCGGATTCGATATTCTTTTCCCGCCACAAGCTTCAAGCTGACAACACCATTTGAATCACCTTGGATTGCCAGCTTGCGCCCTTGTTCGGTGATTACTGAAATTTGCTGGCCGCGAGGTGGCCGCAAACGATGCTCGCCGCTGGCTTTCGGATACAGCGCGGCTTCCGTCGCTTTGCCAGCTTTCCACTTCAAATCAGCGCCAACTGCTCCGCGAGCGTGAATGCCTGTGATTGAACCTTCCGGCCAGGCTTTGGGCAGCGCGGGCAGAAACTGGATTTCTCCAGCGTGACTTTGCAGCAGCATTTCAATCATTCCGGCTGTGCCGCCAAAATTACCGTCAATTTGAAATGGCGGATGATTGTCCAAAAGGTTCCACAAAGTTGATTTTGCCAGCAGCGCCGTGATGTTTTCGTGCGCCGTGTCGCCTTCGCCCAACCGAGCCCAGAAATTGATGATCCACGAACGGCTCCAACCAGTGTGGCCGCTTCCGGCTTTCAAGCGCCGTTCAAGCGTTGTGCGCGCCGCTTTCGCAAGTTCTGGTGTTCCCGCCAGCGTGATTTGATTTCCCGGATGCAGGGCAAACAACTGTGAAATGTGGCGATGACCGGGATCGGGTTCGTCGTAATCTTCCAGCCATTCCATCAACTGTCCATGCTTTCCGATCTGCGGTTTTGGCAATCGGTCGCGCGCGGCAATGGCTTTGTTGCGAAACGCTTCATCAATGCCCAGCACTTGGCTGGATTCGATCACGCGGCTAAATAGCGCAAACGCGATTTGCGAATCCATCGCCGGAGCCATGCACAGTTTTCCGATTTCGCCGTTTGGCAGCTTGTAACGATTTTCCGGCGAAATTGAAGGTCCTGTAATCAACCTGCCTTTTCCGTCATCGATCAAGTAATCCAGCAAAAACTCGGCCGCTTCTTTCATCACCGGATACGCTCGTTTGGCCAGAAATTGGCGGTTGCGCGTGAAATCGTAATGATCCCAGAAGTGCAGACTCAGCCAGGCTGCGCCCATTGGCCAAATGCCCGAACCTACGCCGTCAATCGGCACGGCGTGTCCCCAACCATCCGTGTTGTGATGCAGCACGAAACCACGCGCGCCATACATTTCGCGCGCGACGCGGCGGCCATCTTCGCGGGCTTTTTCGACCAGATCGAACAGCGGTTCGTGCAGTTCCGACAGGTTGGCCATTTCCGCAGGCCAGTAATTCATCTCCGTATTGATGTTGATCGTGAACTTGCTGTCCCACGAAGGCGCAAGTTTGTCGTTCCAGATGCCTTGTAGGTTGGCGGGC
>CAZXHW010000950.1:0-3176 GCA_964639915.1 uncultured Heliomicrobium sp. | reverse complement strand
GTGCCAGTGATGAAGAAACGAACTTCCAATCAGTAATCCCCGACGAAAGGTTGCCGTGGACTGCAACACTTTCGTTTTTCAAAAGGAAAAGGCAGGTCTTTCGGCCTGCCTTTTCCTTTTTTCAACTTTGCCCAGACTTAGCGCAGGTAAACAAACTCGTTCAAGTTATAAACTGACAGACACAAATCAACCCAGGCTGCAGCCTCCGCAGCATCAACCGGCTTCGACAAATCATTCAACGACGCAACCTTTTCACCTTTCGCAAGGCGCTGATGGATCACGGCAGCCTGTTCTTTCAAAAAAACCCTAGCCATTTGCTTTTCGTTCACTTGTGGCAAACGTCCAAGTGCCACTTCAAAAAGCCTGACAATCATCTTCCCTTCCCGATCAGCTTTGAGTTCAGAAGCGTCATTGAATAAGCGCCGAGCGAGCGTTTTGCTTTGTTCGAGCATGAATTCGCTGTTCATCAGAGTTAGCGATTGCAGCGCATGAACGCTGACGCTGCGCGCTCCGCAGGAACTCATCATATCTGGCGCATCGAACGCCGCCAGCATTGGTAACCGCACATTGCGTTTGCGAAGCAAATACAAGCTTCGCCGGGCGTGCTGGCGAACGTCTGGATGAACTGGCCACAAATTGTCTGGCTCGCCTTCCGTGAAAATGGTGTCGTAAACCTCCGGGTCAAGCGGCACTCGAATCGGCGGCCCGCCTCGCTGATCATTCAGCGTTCCATTGGCGGCCAGCACGGAATCGCGGATTTCTTCGGCGTCCAACCTGTGCCGGTTCATTTTCCAGAGCAACTTGTTATCAGGATCAACAGATTGTGGATTGCGAAGTGCAGATTGCGGACTTGATGTCGAAGATTGCCTATAGGTCGCAGAAGTAACGATCAACCAATGAATGTGCTTAAGACTCCACTTCTGGAATTGTGGCGTCGTTTTTGTCCATGACAACCTCTCGCTCTGTCCCCTAGTCTCCCCATCCCTCTGTCCCTCCGTCAGCTTTATCGCCAGCCAGTCCAGCAATTCAGGGTGCGTCGGCTGCTGTCCATTGCGACCAAAATCGTTCGGCGTCGCCACAATTCCGCGACCAAAATGGTGATGCCACAAACGATTAACCATCACACGCGCAGTCAATGGATGATCCGGCTGCGTCAGCCAATGCGCCAGCGCCAACCGTCGTCCGGGCGATTTCCCAACAGGTTTGATTTCCGGATTGCTGTTTCCTTCAACCGCAGACAAAAACCCCGGCTGAACTTCAGCACCCAAACGATGCGGATCACCGCCTTTCAGCAGATGCATCACCGGCATGGGCTTTAAAACATCGTTGACCGCCAAAGCTTTCGGAATTGGCTCCGGCTCGTAAAGATTGATGCGGTGCATTTGCTGCCGCAGCGCAGCGCGTTTGGCTTTGTCTTCCGGTTTGATCGAAGCCACAAGCTCATCCCACTGAACGTTCAACATTCGTTGGGCTTCTCTGGCTACTCGCTTTTCTTCTTCTGTCCGTAGCTTGTCGTCTTTGGCCAGCGCGCTGGCAAAAACCGGTTCCAAAGCTGCTCGCTTTTCCGCAACCAGACGCTCTTTGTATGGCTTTTCGATGGCTGCGATCTGATCCTGGATTGGCTTCAGCTTTTCTTTGTGTTCTCTGGTCGCCGCGTGAAAAGCGTCTTCCTGCTCTTTGGTCGGACGCCGATAATCGTAATTGTCCGAAGCCGCGAAGAAGGCTTGCAGGCGGTAAAAATCGGCTTGAGGTATCGGATCGAACTTGTGGTTGTGGCAGCGCGCGCAGCCAACCGTCAGCCCCATAATTCCATTGCCGACGCCAAACATCACTTCGGTCAGCCATTCCTGTCGAAGCTCGGCTTTATCCAGATTCCCTGCGACGACGTGTTGCGGGCCAGCCCTCAGAAACCCAGTGGCGACGCGCATTTCAAAACTGTCAGGATCAAGCTCATCACCTGCAATCTGTTCAACAAGAAACTGCTTGTAGGGTTTGTCCGCGTTCAGCGAATTGACGACGTAATCTCGATACCGCCAAGCCTGTTCGCGGTCGGCATCCAGTTCAAAGCCATTGGTTTCTCCGAAACGAACCACATCCAGCCAATGCTGCGCCCATCGTTCGCCGTAATGCGGCGAAGCGAGCAACCGTTGGACGACTTTTTCGTAAGCGTCCGGCGATTTGTCAGCGAGAAAAGCGTTGATCTCTTCCGGTGTGGGAGGCAAGCCAATCAGGTCAAACGTCACTCGGCGAAGCAGCGTGCGCTTATCAGCCGGTGGCGAGGGTTGCAAGCCTTTTTCTTCCAGCTTGGCCAGCACAAAAGCATCAATTGGATTGCGAATCCAACTTTGATTTTTGACCGCAGGAATTGTCGAGCGAACCGGTTTCACAAACGCCCAATACTTCGGCTTGGCTCCGGATTGACCCTGGTCGCCTCGTTCGCGCGAATCGGCAGAACGAGAGTTCGCAAGCGCCAGAAACAACAGCGCAGCAAACAAACCCGTGAGTTTGAGCAATCGTGCTTGCTTCATCATTTTTTTGAGAGAGGTTTCGGAATGAATTGATTACAGCAGTTCGTTGACCAGGCTGTTCCATTCGTCATCAAGCGTCTTGCCCGCCGGAAACGATCTGCCCGCCCGGCCATACCAATACCGAGCATTGCTTTCGTCGCCTTCTTTACGATGCAAATATGCGTGGATAGCTGACGCTTCCTCGGTTTCGATGTCCTGAACGATTTTGTGCGCCTTGTCCCAATCGCCCGCGCCATCGTGCCAAAGCGCGTTTAGATAAGCCGACAATTCGGCTGGCGGCTCAGCGCCGGTCAAACTTGCTTCAAACGTTTCGATGTTCATTGCTGCTTTTTCGCGTTCAGATGAAAACGATGGTCTGCGAATTCGGAATCTCGAACCTGGCTCGGCAAGCCGAATTCGGGCAGACGATAAAATCATCTACGCGAAACAGGTAATCCTGCGATTTGGCAAACTTGGCTCGGTCAAATTCGCCCGCCCCGCGCGGAAGCTCACGCTTTTTCGTGCGCCGCAGCCAGCGGATTTGAAATTCTTGCCTCTGGCGGCACTTCGGACACACATAAGTCGCCGTCTTGATTTCTTGCTTTTCGGTGTAAAAATCTCGTTCGTCCATAGCGCGTGCATTACCACCAAACTTCGAGGCTGAGAAGC
>CAZXHW010000949.1:0-3177 GCA_964639915.1 uncultured Heliomicrobium sp. | reverse complement strand
ATGCTGTGCGGAGGTGTACAGGTCAGTGTCCAGAAACGGACGAGTTGAAACTTCTGTGTGGGTTTCCCAAACCTTTTTTCAAGCCAATCCTGCTTATCGTCCAATACCATCTCCCTGAACTGCACGTAATTAAACATGCCTGCTTTCCCGGATTCGCTGGTCAGAAGAGCAGCGGGAGACTACACTCCATTGGATTTCACATCACACAATTTTCTCCACAAAAATGACCTGCCGGTACAACGAAAGGAATCAGTGAAAATACTGCTCTACAACCCAGATAATGGGGTGACGCGTAATTTTATGCCTCACCTATGGATGTTTCTGCTCCAATCTCTAACGCCGCCCGAACACGAGGTCATTCTGATTGACGGCAACGCACAGTCCATGGACGAAGAAGGCATCGCCAGATTTGTGCGCGAACAAAACATTGGGCTGGTCGGCATCGGCGCAATGACACGTATGGTCGCCAAAGCGTATCGGATGGCCGATGCTGTGCGTGCTGCCGGAGTCCCTGTTGTGATGGGCGGTCCGCACGTCACCGAAGTACCCGGCGAAGCGCTTGGCCGTGATGGCGAACCCCGACACGCTGATGCCGTAGCATTAGGCGAAGCCGACGAAACCTGGGCATTGATTGTCGCCGATGCGGCGCGCGGCGAATTGAAAGACACGTACACGCCGACAGACGCCGAAGGTAAAGAACGCAAACCAAGTTTGCAGCCTTACCCGGCGATCCCGTGGGAATCCATCAACCTGGATCAGTTCAACATCATTCCCAAATTCCTGGCACCCATGTTGAAGCGAATTGGCGGCGGTTGGGGAACGTTCCGCATCATCCCGGTCGAATCCGGACGCGGCTGCCCATACGGCTGCGAGTTCTGCACTGTGACAGGATTTTTCGGAGATTCGATTCGCTTCCGCTCCAATCAGTGCGTCGTCAATGAACTGCTGCGGCTGAAAGCGCGCGCCAGCAGCGAAGGCGGACAGGTGGCGGTCTTCTTCATTGATGACAATTTCGCCATCAACATCAAACGCACCAAATCGCTGCTGCGCGACATCATCGCCGCCGATGCACAGGTTTTCTGGACAGCGCAAATCAGCGCCAACCTGTTGCGCGACGAAGAACTGGTTGACCTGATTCGGGATTCGGGCGGCAAATGGATTTTCATCGGCATGGAATCCATTGATCCCGTCAACCTGGCCGATGTGAATAAAAACTTCATCAAGCCAAGCGATTACGCCGCTGTGCTGGATCGGCTGGCTGACCGTAACCTGCTGGCGATCACCTCTTTTATTTTCGGTTTGGACAACGACACGGTGGGCGTGGCAGGAAGAACGCTGGGACAAATTCGCACTTGGCCAGCCGGACTGCCCGTTTTTGGCCAGTTGACGCCGTTCCCTTCGACACCGCTTTACGCGCGGCTGCTGGCGGCGGGACGGTTGACGCGTCCCAAACACTGGCTGGATTTCGCGCCTTACCAGATGGCGCACACACCGCTGAAAATGACCCCAGAGGAAGCCCAGGCCGAAGTCAGACAAGGCTGGACGGATTCTTACAGCCCGGAAGCAATCGCACGGGCTGTGGATTCGCTGGAAGGCAAACCGATCTGGTTGCAGATCAGCCTCTTCATTGGGCGCATGAGTTTCCGCGGCATTTACTTCCCGCAAATGAACCGCTGGGCTTGGCTGAAAGTGGTGATGCAAAACCGGCGAATAATCTTCAAGCTGGCGAAATCGGCGATTAGCAGAGGATTGAAAACGCGCCCGGCACCGATCACTGTCTATCCAGTCGTAGCCGAGCCGGACAAACAGAAAGTGTAATTCCACGCTGAAGCAAGTCATAGCTTTGGATATGCTCGCGTTCAATCAACTGGTGTCCACGCAAGAAGGTCCCCCCGTCTTCCTCAAACCGGCGAAGTACGGGCGGTTGAATTGGCATTCCTTCTTCACCGCGTAGCGGCGGCCTGAATTTAGCCAGGCCTTTCCAACGCCTGGAAAGCGCGAGAACACAATCCGCGTCGCGTAGCGACGCTTGAGAAATCGCCCGACACGGGCGCGAATTTCAAGTGTTGCTACGTGACGCGGATTTCTTTGTTTCTCTTCCAGTAAGTTTCACTGACAGTTAAAATCAGCCGCCGCTACTGACAAAGAAATCAATCTAAAACCTATGACTATCGAACTGACCAAAGAAGCAAAACAGAACGCGCTGGAATCTCTTCAAAAGTATTTTCAGGTGAACCTGGAAGAGCCAATTGGCAATCTGGCCGCAAGCGCGCTACTTGAATTCATCCTGGAAGAAATCGGGCCGAGCATTTACAACAAAGGCGTCGCGGATGCTCAGGAACGAATGCAGGCGCGCATTAGCGAACTAGATTCCGAAGTGTACGCGGACGAATTTCAATACTGGCGCAACCGCGACCGGCAGCCCAAAGGCCGCAAGTAACCGCTAGGGAAAAAGATGTCTTAGTGCAGATCGTTGTCTGGCTTGAAACTTGGTCTTCACTGAGTGGGTTCTGGCAAGGATTGTTTGATGCGGGCTTTCAGTGCAGCGCCTTTCGGAAACAAGAGGGCAAGCTCACGGCTGAATTCCGCTTCTGTCGCTTCGTTGTGCGCAAGATAAGCGTCCAGTTCATCCTGATGGTCCAGATAATAAGCGATTGCGACATAAACTTGGCTGAGTGAAAGAGCCGGAAATGCATCCTGAATCGCTTCGGGAGAGCGGCCCTGCTGAAACTGGTAAATGATCGAATCCAACGCCACGCGCGTGCCTTTGATCCGGTAAGCCTGATCCAGCTTTTCGATATGTTGATCTGTCACAATTTCTCCTTGAAATCTTGCAGATGCTTGTCGCCTTCAGTAAGTGGGGCTTCGATCAGGATCGTTGACCTTGAACTTTGCTTGCATTGGTTTTTATCAGGCACAATTAGATTTTGGCATCGCTAAGCGATGCACAATCTTTGGTGCTTTTCCTGTGAGTTTCCACACAGAACTGACTAGGAGGCTAATTTACGTTGTCAAAACATAAGCTTATCGCCGGTAAACGTCTCATCCAATCACTCATTGATCTTGGCATTGCCTTGGGCTATGAATCAAAAGGTGAGTATCCAGCCCGCCTTCTCACAAAAAAACCTCCAGCAATTGACGTCGCATGGCTTCAAGATGATAACCAGTTATTCCCGC
>CAZXHW010000948.1:0-3177 GCA_964639915.1 uncultured Heliomicrobium sp. | reverse complement strand
AGGGCGAGGTGTATAAGAAACAGGTTGGTTTCGATATGGAAAGAACCCAGGGATTTCCCACTCTCAGAATGTCTCTCAATCAATTGCTTAACCGAGAGGGCAAATGATGCTCGAAAAGCCAGAACCGCCTACGCTCCTTTTACCGCCAGCACAATCTCCACCGGAACCCAGATCGTTTTCTTTTCTACATTCTTGATGACAAATCCGGCGGCTTCAATGGACTGCCGGACAAAGATTGGCCTGCAGTCTACAAAGTTCGGGAAATGTTTATGCGTCCATTCGTAAAGATGAAGGATGATGCCATCTTCTCCTTCTTTTGACATGCCCGCGACCACGATGCGTCCGCCTGGCCGCAGCACGCGCAGACACTCCGCCAAGACTTTGGGAATCTCCGGGGTATCAAACAACTCCAGCGTAAAACTCATAAAGACCGCATCCAACATTTCGTCCGGATAAGGCAACAAGGCTGCGTCGCCGCACGTTAGCTCCGCTCGCTCAGCTAATCCCTCTCTTTCGAGTCTGTCCTGCGCAATCCTGAGCATCTCGTCAGACAAATCAATGCCGTAGACTTTACCGGAAGAACCCGCGGATCGCGCCAACGCAACCAGGCAATGACCGGTGCCGAAACCAATTTCCAGCACAGTCTCACCAGAGCGCGCGTTTAATTTTTCCAGTGCCGCTTGACGAACCGGCTCTTCACTATGATCGGCGAGCAGGTCGTACACCTGACTGATTTTGTTATAAAACGCCCTGGTCTCGTCTTTTGACTGAAAGACCCGCAGCACTTCCGGCCGATCACTTGCGGCTTCAGGACTGTCGTCATTCATATTTTCTCCGTTGTTGTTTCTGAGTATCTCAGAGGATTACATAATCAATCGCACGCCGCCCAGATCAGCAATGCGGTGCGGGAAGTGGTCGCCCGGAGTACCAATGAACATGTAGTTTTTGGGCACCTCAAGCCGCCGCGACAGGCGTTCGATTAGTTCCGGCCCGAAAGTCCCTTTGACCATCAACAGATCAATCCGCAACTCCGGATAAATGCGATCAATCGTGCGAATCTGCTCGGTCAGGTCTGCGGGGATGTCTTCATCACGCTCGTAACAATGAACGACCCGCAGGCAATGAGCCTGCTCGTTTCCCAGCACGTAAAGTGCCGCGTGGTTGAGCGTCGCCAGATTATCGCCTCTGGTGAAAAAGATAATGCCCTGACTGTTGATGCGATCAATCCCCTTGAGAATCCACCGGCTGAAGCTACGGTTTGCGCTATGCACCCTTTCCAACGCAGAGCGCGTGATCGCCAGCATGACTTTGAGAATCTGTACGCGCAGAAACATAACTCCGACAATTGCCAGCGCAACCGCGAAGTAAATGCCGAAGACCCTGACGTATTCGGGATTGAGCAGCAGGTTGCCTGCCAAACCAAGGCAAACCGCCAGCAGCGCCGCCACCACCGTCAGCCAGCTTGCACGCACGGCGCGCGGCAGCCGATCACGTTTCACTTTGAGCAGCATGTTGCCGATGGCGAACAGCGCCATCACGCCCAGAAACGAAAGCGTGTAAACCCCGGCGAGCGTTTCGATCTTTCCGGCAGTGATTGCCAGAATTGAGCAGCACAGCGCGAAGAACCACAGGATGATCCAATGATTGGTCTTGCGCCATTTGTTTTCTTGCAGCAGGAATTGCGGCAGGCAACGATCCAGCGCCATCCGCCGTACCAACCCCGTCACGCCGACATAGCTTGTCAGCACAGCGCCTGACAGCACCAGCACGGCATCCACGCTGACCAGCAATTGCAGCCAGCGTCCGGCGGAAAGCAGCCCCATTTCGGCCAGCAGGTCCTGCTTGTGCGCGATGATCTGACCCAGCGGCATCAATCCCATCGCCAGCAGGCTGGTCAACGGATTGAAGATCGCCACCGCGATCCACATGTTCCGTAGTGTCTTCGGGAAGACACCTTCCTGTTGCTCTTCGATGAAGTTGGCCGAGCTTTCAAATCCGCTGATGCCGAGCATCGCCGCCGAAAAGCCGAAGAAGATGGCCTTCCATATCCCGCCTGGCGCGGGCATCTGCCAGTTGGCCGCGAAGACGGAGGTGTTTTGCAGCACCGCCGCTCCTGCCACCAGCGACAAGAGAACCAGCGTGGAAATGTGAAAAACAAAGAGCGCCAGCGCCACCACCGCCGATTCGCTGATGCCGATCAGGTTAAGCACCGCGAAGACGCCCAGCAGGATGATTGTGGCTTGAAAGATATTCAGCCCACCCCACAGATTATGCGCGTAATGCATGGCCTCGTTCGCGCTGATGACAGCGGTGGCCAGATAAGACAGCAGTGTCAGGCAGGCGGCCACCGATGCTTTGGCTTTCGTCGTCGTGTTGAGCAGCGCATTGTACGCGCCGCCGTTGAGAGGCAGCGCCGTGCCGACTTCGGCGTAAATGTTGCGGAAGAGATAAAGCACGGCGGCGACCGCAGCCAGCGCCAACGGCGCGAACGGCCCGGCATACAATGCGCTGAGTGCGGCGACGTACAAGCAGCTCGATGTAATGTCGTTGCCGCAAATGGCCGTCGAACGCCACTCGCCAAGCTTATGCGCCAGTCCGGAATCGAGATGTTTGATCTTGACCGCTTCCGGCTGCGACAAATCCAGCCTCTCAGCAGTGCCCCAACCAGGAAATTTCAGCAACTCGCTTGTCTCGCTCGGTTCACTCGAAATGCTCTCGCTCATAACCCCGCCTCTTGTGTGGAAGCGCAGATCGCGCGCAACATAAACCTCCAGCCTTACCACATGCAGGTTGAGAGCCATTTAGCCCTTTCTTTCTTGCAGCACGAATGCTGGCATCAGCAGCAGACTTTGCCTTTTGAAACCCGGCAGTACCGGCTGCAGCACTTGTCTAATCTATACGCCGTGCAATCACAAGCAGGGTTGGCGCAACGCCCGTTCTTTTGAGCCATTCTTGAATTTACCTCCAATCAAAATAAAGTTCATTTGTGAGTGATGGCGTATAAGGCAACACCGTGTTGCATCCTGCCCCAGATTCTAGCCATACCTATTGGCTGAAGTTCTTCGGAAAAGTCTTTAATCACCCAAATTGCAAGGGACATTCCAAGTGCACTGCAAGCTGGCTTTACGGGAACAGGAATTGCAACTCCTGAATATAGATAAGTCATACATTTACTTT
>CAZXHW010000947.1:0-3178 GCA_964639915.1 uncultured Heliomicrobium sp. | reverse complement strand
AGTCAACGAAACAGCTAAGGGTTAACCGTTTCGCTAACAATCTCAGAACGCTGACTTTCGTTGCCGTAAATATCCACAGCGGTAATTTGATAAAAATACGGTTTACCGACTTGCACGCGGTCATCGCGGAAGGAAGCAGTTTTGTAAAGTTGCGGGCTGAGCTTGATCCATTGCGCTGGCGGAGTTTGTTCGGATTCAGCGCGGTATATGTTGTAACCGGCGACATCGGTTTCCTGATTGAGCGGCCAGAACAGACTGACGATGCCTCCGATGGAAGCAATCGTTACCGGACCGGGAACCGCGGGGGGAAACGTGTCTTTTGGCGTGTAGACAAGCGGCGCGCTTTCGTTGCTCTCAATTGCCGTCGCCAAGCTTGCGCTGCCCGGAAGCAGCGACAATGCGCGAACCGTGTATTGATAGCTGGCTCCAAACGCAAAATTGCGGTCGGTAAAACGCGGGTTCGTCAACGGCTGCGGATTAAGTTTGACGACTGTTTCGCCGGTCCGCCGGTAAAGATTGTACCCAGCCACATTGGCCGGAATGGTTCCGCTTTCGTTTGCGGCGGGCGCTGACCAGCTTAGCTCAATTTGTTTTTCCTGCTGCGTGACGTTCAAGCTGGTTGGTGATAACGCCAAATCACACAGCGGCTCAATGATGGCGTAGTTGGACAAATCGGCTGCCTGCCCCGTTTGTGTTACCAATCGTATAGCGTACCGATAACGCTGATTTCGCACAGTGCTTTTCAGGTCAAGCGCGTCTCGAAAAGTAATGGTCGAGTTTTTTTCGGGGATCTGTTCAATGGAATTGATCAGGCTGGCGCGCGCCGAAAAGCTTTCCACGGTAATGCCTTGCGGGTCACTGGCGGAATCCACCAAACGATAAATATCAATTCGTTGCAGCTTTGTTGCTCGCGTATTCCTCACCAGCGGAAAACTCAGAATCAATTCGGTTCCCTGCTGGGCAACTTTTAACTCTTCGATAATCAGCGGAGCGCGCGGAGTCGGTGGGATCGGCTCGCCGATTTTGCCGCAGCCGGTAAAGAAGATGGAGAGACAGAGGGAAAGAGGGATGAAGAGATAAATGGTCAGTGACGCTTTTTGTCTCTTTGTCCCTCTTTCGCTCTTTCCTTGCCTCTTTTTAGAGAATGTAGCGACTGAGGTCTTCATTCTTGACGATGTCTGCGAGCATCTTTTGGACATAAACGGCGTCAATGACCTGATGTTTTTCAGCCAGGTCCGGGCCTTCAAAGGAAATTTCGTCCAGCACTTTTTCCAAGATCGTGTGCAAGCGGCGAGCACCAATGTCTTCGGTTGTTTCGTTAACCTTGAAGGCAAAATTGGCCAGTTCATCAATCGCGTCTTCGGTAATTTCCAGTTGAATGCCTTCGGTTTCCAACAACGCTTTGTACTGTTTGATCAGCGCGTTTTTGGGTTCAGTCAGAATGCGCTTGAAATCATCAATCGTCAGCGGCTGCAATTCGACGCGAATTGGAAAGCGGCCTTGCAGTTCAGGGATCAAGTCCGAAGGCTTGGAAACGTGAAAGGCTCCGGCGGCGATAAACAGAATGTGGTCCGTGCGAACCATTCCGTATTTGGTGTTGACGCTTGTGCCTTCGACAATCGGCAAAATATCGCGCTGAACGCCTTCACGCGAAACGTCAGGGCCGTGTCCGCCTTCGCGCCCGGCGATCTTGTCAATTTCATCCAAGAAGATAATGCCGGAAGATTCCACCCGTTCCAGCGCCACGCGCGCCACAGAATCCATATCAATCAGCTTCTGCTCTTCTTCGGCCATCAAATATTCGGTGGCTTCGCCCACCGTCATCTTGCGGGATTTGGTTTTTCCGCCGAACAGACCGGGCATCATGTCTTTCAGGTTGACGTCCATCTCTTCGACGCCCTGATTGGTGATGATTTCAAAGGAAGGAAAATTGCGCTCGCGGACTTCCATCTCGATGATACGGCTGTCCAGACGGCCTTCGCGTAGTTGCTGACGCAGCTTTTCGCGGGTGCGGTTGTACGTTTCCTGCGCCGCACTCGGGGTGTCTTCAATTTGATCTATCGCCGAATCCGTGGAGTTGGTGGCGGCTGATTTGCCTGGCGGCAGCAATAAATCAAGCAGCCGCTCTTCGACATTTTGCGCGGCTTTGTCTTCAATTTCCGTGATCTTTTCTTCGCGAACCAAATCAACGGCGATTTCCGCCAAGTCGCGGATCATGGATTCCACGTCTCGCCCGACATAACCGACTTCCGTAAACTTGGACGCTTCGACTTTCAAAAACGGCGACGAAGACAGCCGAGCCAGTCGCCGCGCAATTTCCGTCTTTCCGACTCCGGTCGAACCGATCATGATGATGTTCTTCGGCATCACGTCCTGCGCCATGTCAGGCGGCAATTTCTGGCGTCGAACGCGGTTCCGAACTGCAACCGCGACGGCGCGTTTGGCAGCATTTTGGCCAACGACATGCTTGTCCAGTTCGGCCACAATCTGGCGCGGAGACAAACTGTCCAGGCCGCTCGGTTCTTCAAGACCACCTTTTAGATAAACAACCATATCAATTGATAGGTGATAATTGGCAATTGACAATTGACAGCATCTGAATAATCACAAGCTATCAATTATCAATTGCCAATTATCAATTGCCTAAAGTTCCTCAATCACCAAATTTAAATTGCTGTAAATGCAGATTTCGCCTGCGATTTTCATCGCTTCTTCGGCAATCTGCCGAGCCGTCAGCTCGGTATTTCGCGTCAACGCGCGAGCCGCCGCCAGCGCATACGGTCCACCGGAACCGATGCTGACAATGCCGTCGTCCGGTTCGATCACGTCGCCGTTGCCGCCGATGACCAACGTGCTGGTTGGGTCAGCGACCAGCAGCAAAGCTTCCAGATTCCGCATCATCTTGTCTGTGCGCCAGTCTTTCGCCAGTTCGACGGCGGCGCGATTCAATTGGCCGTGAAACTGTTCCAGCTTGGTTTCAAAACGTTGAAACAGCGCGAAGGCATCGGCACTGGCTCCGGCGAACCCGGCCAGCACTTTGTCGCCATAAAGTCGGCGAACTTTGCGGGCGCCGGATTTCATAATCGTATCGCCCATCGTCACCTGGCCGTCGCCGGCGATGACGACCTTGTTGTCGCGACGCACAGCCAGAATCGTCGTGCTGCGAATCTGCACCCGT
>CAZXHW010000946.1:0-3184 GCA_964639915.1 uncultured Heliomicrobium sp. | reverse complement strand
CCTTTGATCTCTGCTAGTTGTTCGTCAGTCAGGTGCATTTCTGCTAATTGCATGAAGTCATCTTCGGCTTCGCTGTCATCGTTGACAGTCGTTTCATTATGATTGTTGTAGACGACGGTACAATGAGTACACCATCCGCTGCCCGGCCCGCCTTTGATTTCGGCGAGTTGTTCATCAGTCAGGCTCAAGTCTGCAAATTCAAAAAAGTCCTGCTCTTCAGAGTCTTCGCTAATCAAATAATCAATCGTGTCGTTGGCTTGTTGGTTCATTTCCGGTCTCCTTTTGGTGTTTTGAGTTCTCATTCGCGCTTTTGCGTTCGTTGAGGAAGGCGTAAGCCAGCGCGGAAAACTATCATTCCGCAAAAAATATTTTTTCAGGATTAAGACGCCGCTTGAGCGGGGGCTGCTGCGGGCGCAGGAGCGGCTTGTTGACTGGCTGCCTTGCGATTTTCGGCTTCCTGTTTGTTGCGCGCGGCGGTCAACAACAGGTTCAATGGACCGGTCAGATTCAACGTCAGTGCGCCCAGCGTCGTGGTCGCCAGCGCGTCCAGCGGAAATGCCAGCAATGGATGCAAGTGATTCAATTCATTGACCGTTGCCAGCCCTGTGATCAATTTCAGCAACAGCGCAATCCAGAATCCTCCGCAAAATACGCAGCCTGCCCAGGCATCCCACAAAAAGGCTACAGGTGATGGAAACCAGCTTTTTACTTTTACGAACCAGTTCCAGGTCGGCATTTTCTGCGCCATCAAAAACCAAACGCCCAAAGTCATAATCGTTAATCCGAAGTTCATCACGCCTCCGTTAAAAGTCATTTTGAGGTCGAGCGTTCATTTCACGCTCGACTGCAAAGGCGAAAGAAAATGGCAAAAACTATCAATTGAGAAGAATTTTTTTGGATCGCTGCGGCCTGACGTTTTGGCGTTTGCAGCTAAAGTGCTGCTCACAAAGGGAATACATCAGCCATAAAGAAAACCTTCAGCAAGTCTATCCCTCGAATTATTTTTTTTGCCGATGATAGTTTTGGCCGCCACCTTTCGCCTTAACAGATGAAGAAATCAAAGAAAGGACGTTATGGCCGTGTTTATCGTCAACGAAACTGAATTTGGTTGGGAAGAAATCACTGCCGCCGCGGAAGTCTGGGGCGAATGGGCGCGGTTGGTGGAATGGACGCGGCAGTCGTTGGCCTGTCAGAAATATGCTGCCGCAAACGGCCAACCTTCCGCCGCCAAAGCCACTCGCGAAGCATTAACCGGGTTTCGTTACGCTCATAATTTAATCAGCGCCGATGAGACGCAAGCTTGGTTGAACCGTTGGGAAGTGACTCTGGAAGATTTGATGGGTTATCTGCGCGGGCAATTGTTAATCGAAAGCTGCTCGGACAAATTGGATGCAATTCTTGCCACGCATTCCGTTAGTGATGCCGAAATTTCCCAAGTGATCAAAAGTTATGCGATTTGCGCCGACAACTTCGGCGACTGGGCTTTTAGGCTGGCCGGACATGCGGCAATTGCCGCCAAGTCCGGTCCGTTCGGTGCGGGTGATCAGGATCAGCGTCAGGCACCACGCGATCTGATCGCCTGCATCGAAACTGAATTCGAGCGCGAACGGCAAAAAACTGTGACGCCGAAATTGATTGAAACCAAAATTGCTGACCACCGATTGGACTGGATTCGCTTTGATTGCCGCTGTTTGTGGTTTGCCGAAGAGCGCATTGCCCGCGAAGCCGTTTGGTGCGTCACCGAAGACGGATTGACGCTGGATGAAGTTGCCACTGATGCCCGTGCTGAGGTGCGCCAATGGGATTTTTACCTGGACGAAATGGACGCCAATGCCCGTCCGCATTTTCTGGCGGCTCGGCAAGGCGATTTGCTGGGACCCGTAAAGCTGCATCAAGGCTTTCCGCTCTTTTCCATCGCCGCCAAGAAAATGCCGGTTGCTGATGACCCGCAAATTCGCCAGCGTGCAGAGCGCGCCATCCTGACCGGTTGGACGGAGCAGGCGATTAGTGAACAAGTGAAATGGATGTTGTAGAAGCCAGGAGGGGCGAATGACCGACAAACGCGTAGCGCTCGAAGAATTGCCGATGATGATGTTTTTGCCGGACGAATTGAAACGGCTGGTGATGGATTGTTTCGTTCCGGCCAGTTTCGGATTCGGCGGCGACATCATTCGCGAAGGCGAAGAAACCGACGCCGTTTATGTCTTGGCCGAAGGTCGCGCTCGCATGGTGAAACGTGGCGACAATGGCGAAGAAATTCCCTTGAATGTGTTGAAACCCGGCGAAACTTTCGGAGCAACAGGTTTGCTTGATCCTTCCCTGGTTGGCAAACGCACGACTACTGTCCGCGCCAGCAGCGACGTGCAGGCTTACAAACTTGATCCTTCTTTATTTCAGGCTCTTCTTTCAAATCATCCCGAAGTCAAAACCTATTTCGATATTGAACAGCGCCATCGCCAATTGGCCAACTTCATCAAACTGTATACGCCACTGGCCAAACTCCCAGCCGACGGGTTGAAGCTGCTGACGCTGGAAGCTGAAGTCTTTGTCGTCGGTGCAGGTCACGCCGTCATTCGCCAGGGCGACGAAGTCGGACCGATGTTTATTGTCGAAGAAGGCCGCTTGAAAGTGTGGGAAACGCAAGGCACGCGGCAGCGCGAACTGGCTTTTTTGCGCAAAGGCGATTTGTTCGGCGAACTTTCCATCGCCAGAAATCAGCCGCGCCGGGCGACGGTCGAAGCCATGACCGATTGCCGTCTGATCCGCATTAACGAAAAAACCTTTGGCAAGCTTTACGCCGGCTTTCCCGAATTTAAGGCGAAAATTGAAGAGCGCATCACCGCTTACGCTTACAAAAAAACCGCGCGACTCCCGCTGGATTTCGCGCACGAAATTTTGCCTGCCAACGCCGAACCGATAGAGCAGGTCAGCCCGCTGCAACTGGATGAGCGAAAAACCGTTGCTCAGATTGGGCCATTCGCCACGGAAGACGGTCACTTCGTTAAAGGCAAACGGGTTCGCAGCTTCCCGCACATCAAGCAGATTGACGAAATGGATTGCGGCGCAGCCAGTCTGGCAATGGTTTGCCGGCATTTTGGCCGCAAAGTTTCCATCACCCGCATCCGCCAGGTTGTTCATACCGCAACCGACGGAACCAGTTTGCGCGGAATTTGTCAGGGCGCGG
>CAZXHW010000945.1:0-3186 GCA_964639915.1 uncultured Heliomicrobium sp. | reverse complement strand
GTGCCATATCAATGCCGCTGATTGCCGCCAGCACAATGCCGCCCATGCCGTTGTAGTACATAAACCGGTACATGCGCTGCCACAACGCTTCGATGTTCCAGGCGCTTTGGCCAATGATGACGCTGCTCAAAGTCGTCACCGCCGTCGCAATCGGACGCACGCCGGGGTAATTTGTGCCTTCGCCCCAGCCGACAAATCCGTCCGCCGTTTCGACACGCACAAAAACCCAAGGCGCGCTGGCGCGAAGTCCGGTCAGTAAAACCGGCTCAACTTTCGTGATTTTGAGAGAGTCATCCGCCTTTTGTGCCCAGGCATTCGCGTGACCGGAGGCTAGCAAACTGCCGGTCAATCCCAATCCAGCTTGTTTCAGAAAGTTTCGGCGTCCGCCGCTTCCGTGAATCTGATGTTGATGAATGTTCTGCATAGGTTCCTTTTTGTAATTAAGGTTTTCGCGGGTGTGTCTTCTTCCATTCTTCAAATACCTTTTCCATTTCTGGACTCAGGCGCGGATAAATGTCGCGTGTTCGGTATTTGCGGCTTTTCAGCATCTCTTCCTTAAACTGTTCGTTGTAGGTTTGATTTTCCGCCGCCTTGATCGCTTCATCGGCAAGTTGAGGCGGGAAAAACAGCAAGCCCTCTTCGTCGCCGATGACAACGTCGCCCGGCATGACGGTTACCTGACCGATGCGAATCGGAACGTTCCATTCAACGCCGATCTGGTCCGCCATCGCCGAAGCATGCGCGCCCGCGTAATAAATCGGAAAATCTTTCCAGCCCAGAAACTCATTCAAATCGCGGATGCCACCGTCCACGATCACGCCCCTGACGCCCTTAACCTTCATTCCTAGGCCCGTCATCGTCCCCATAAAAGTCGCTCGGTCAATCATTCCGCCAAGCTCAACAACGACAACATCGCCAGAGTTCGCATCTTCTCCAGCGCGAACATTGAATGCCGGGTCCCAATTCCCTTCTTTGGCGAGTTGGCGAACGCCTTCGTCCAAATCAGGGCGCTGCGGTAAATAGCGCATCGTTAAAGCTCGACCGGCCAATTTCACGCCGGGCTGTGTTGGCTTCAAATGAGTGACAAAGCATTGTTTGTAGCCTTTGCCCTGTATCGCTCCCCAAACATTTTCAATGGATAAGTTTTTCAGCCGCTCAAGCTGTTCATCCGTTACGCGTGGGCGTTTGTCTTTCAACACATCCACCAGCGGATTCCAGGTGTCGTGCTGCTTTCTCAGTTCAGTCGGGCCTTGAACCTGCGATTGGATTCGGAAGTAAGCCCGCGGCGCAAAAATAAATGCAGCTAGAATTGCCAAGCTAAGCACAACCGGTTTTAGCAACCATTTCATATTGAATACTCCCAGCAAATTTGACGCAAACAAAAACAGGAGACAGCGACAGCAAGCAAAACTACTGTCTACTGTCTCCTGATCACTGCCTATTGCTGCTTTAGAAATGCAGCTTCAATCCGAACTGCATCTGGCGCGGTGGATTTGCGCTGGTGATGCGTCCGAAGCTTTGGCTGGTGATGCTGGTGTCGGGCCCGCCCAGAACCACACGGTTGAAAACGTTGAAGACTTCCCAGCGGAAATCGAGTTTGAACCGTTCCGTGAACTGGAAGCTCTTTTGCAGCGAAACGTTTTCGTTCAAATTGGCTGGACGGCGCGCCAGTGCATTGAAGCGCGGCGCATTGCCCAGACGATCTGTTTGCGAAACGACGACACCGTTGGAGTTGCAGAATTGTGCAATCGAACAAACCGGCACGAAGTAGCTGGTATAGCCACTGGTCGCGCGGTAGTTCGGATTGTCGGGAGCATCCGCCACCCAACCGTCAAGAGTTTTGACCAACGCGGCACTGCGTCCACCCAGGCTGACTGCACCGCCGGACAGTTGAATCGGCTGCCCACTGGTGTACACGTGAATGGCAGACACCCGCCAACCGCCCAGCACTGCGTTACCGGCACGGCCTAAATCGAACTTACGGCCTTTACCGATCGGCGTTTCCACAATGTAGCTGAACTTGAAGTTGTGCGGCAGATCGAAAGCGCCAACGGATTTTTCCCATTGCAGGTTGTACTGATCCAGCGCGCGGCCCCCTGCATCCACTGCGTCTGTGTTCGTGATCAGCTTCGAGAAAACGTACGACCCTTGCAGATAAACACCGGTCGAAACGCGGCGCTCCACCTTGAAAACGGCGGCGTGATAGGTTGAATGACCGCTGCGGTCACCGTTTCCAGCCCAGGTGTTAATGTTCGCGTATTGCGGGAACGGACGTAACGCACGCTCCAGCGCGAAGTTATCCGGGAAGCTTGCATACGGCTTGGTGAATCCAGCCGCGCGCACTGCTGCGCTGGTGATTGCTTGATTGCGAAGCGGGTTGACGACCGGGTCGTAAACGTACTTTGAATTAAGCTGGTTCACATTCAACAAACCAGCAATCAGGTGAACGCCGATACTGGCATTGTAAGAAGCTTCAACCAGGAATTTGCCTGGCAGTTCGCGTTGCACAGACAACGTCCAGTTCCAGTTTTCGGGCAAGCGAGAAACTTCGTTGTATTGCCACCAATCCACATCCGCATTGGTATTGAATCCCGGATCAACGCTTGGCGGTTGTGGAACCGTGTTGACTCCATTGACGATAAAACCGTCGTCCAGTTTGAACAAACGATTAATGCCGTCCGGCGAATTGACGCTGTAAATTTGGATCGCACCTGCGTTGTGCGTGCTGCCCGAAGTCGTGCGCACATAACCAAAGGTGCGGCCGACTCCAGCGCGAACAACGGTCTTTTGATCAGGGCTGTAAGCGAAACTGAAGCGCGGGCCAAAACCTCCGTACCAGCCTTCAGCCAGCGTGCGTTTGCCTACTTCGCCCGCATTGAACCCGGCGAAGCGCAATGCGCCAAGCCGCCCATTTGCGCTGGGGTTGGGCGTAAATGGATCGAAGTCGCTCCATTTGTCGTCACGTTCCAGCGGCGGCAAGGTCACGTCATAACGCAACCCAAAGTTCAGCGTCAGCTTCGGCGTCACTTTCCAGTCATCCTGAACGTAAGCTGCATGGCCGCGCCAGTATTGGCGAATGAAGCGGTCGTTTTCTGTCTGTGCGCTGTTGACTTCGCCCAGCAGGAACGACGCGAAAGCATTGCCTCCGCCGAGAGCCGAATTGCCGCTCTGCGGAATGCTTGTTTG
>CAZXHW010000944.1:0-3189 GCA_964639915.1 uncultured Heliomicrobium sp. | reverse complement strand
TTTCAAAAACCTTTCCAAGCCAAAGCCTATTAATGAATATGACGATAAGCTCTTTGCTGACAAAGAGTTTTATCGCGGAATCACTTTGTTGCCACATCTGCCGGAACCTGAGGTAAATGCGATTCTGACGCATCCTTTGAAGCCAGCGATTCCGGCAAAGGCCGATGTCATTTGTTTTTCCATTATTGATTGGTCGTTTCGGTTCCAGCGCCCTCAACAGATAATGTCGCAATTCGCAGCGCACGGACACAGGGTTTTCTACCTGAACTTGTCCAGGCCTTTAAGCCGGTACGCCAAGCCCAAATTTGAGGTCGCCGAAATTGGCAAAAACATCTTTGAAGTCAGAATCCCGGAGCGCCACCAGGCAGACATCTTTCGGCAAGTGATTGAGGGCGTTGACCTTGAAGCCACCCTGGAATCGCTGGACCAGTTGCGGCACGAGTTTTCCATTCACGAAGCCATCAGTTACGTGATGTTCCCTTCCTGGGGGCAAATCGCTCTGGAAGCCCGGCAGCGTTGGAATTGGCGTCTGATTTACGACTGCATGGACGAATGGGACAACTTTCCCAGCATCAATCCTGACAGCCTGAAAATTGAAAGCCGTTTGGTTGACGAGTGCGATTTGCTGGTGTTGACGGCGCAGCGGTTGGTGGAAAAGTGGAAGTCCAGAACCAAGCCCACTGTGCTGGCTCGAAACGCAGCGGATTATGAGTTTTACGCCAATCGCTGCCAGCCGAATCCGCTGTTGCCGGACATCAAGCATCCAGTCATCGGTTATTTCGGAGCGATTGCCGACTGGTTCGATGTGGATTTGCTGGCTGACATCGCAGAACGGCGACCGAATTACACGTTCGTATTGCTCGGCGGAGTTTTTGAAATAGACGTTTCCAGGCTGCAAGCTTTGCCGAACGTCAAATTCCTGGGGCAACAGCCGTATGAAACCATGCCGCAGTATCTTTATCACTTCGACGTTTGCACGATTCCCTTCAAGATCAATCCGATCACGGAAGCGACTGATCCGGTGAAGCTGTACGAATACTTGAGCGGTGGCAAACCTGTGGTAGCGACGAAAATGGGCGAGCTTGAGCATTATCGCGATTATGTCTATCTGGCTGAAAATGCTGAAGATTTTGTTGCCAAGCTGGATGCGGCGCTGGCTGAAACCGATCCGCAAGCCCCCGAAAAACGCCGAGCGCTGGCACGCCAGCACACCTGGAAAAAGCGCTACGAAGCAATCGAAGCAGGGCTGCTGCAAACCGTTCCCCGCGCCAGCATCATCATCGTCACCTACAACAACCTGGCGCTTTCAAAACTCTGTTTGGAAAGCGTGCTTCGGAACACGGAATACCCAAACTTTGAAGTTGTCGTCGTGGACAACGATTCCAAAGACGACACCCCATCTTATTTGCGCCAACTGGCCAAGCTCGAACCTTCCGTAAAAGTGATTTTGAACGATAAGAATCACGGCTTTGCCAAAGCCAACAATCAGGGAATCGAATTGGCCACGGGCGAGTACATTGTCTTGTTAAATAACGACGCGATTGTGCCGCCCGGCTGGCTCAGCCGATTGTTGCGCCATCTGGATGACCCGAAAGTTGGCTTGGTCGGGCCTGTAACGAACTTCGTGGGCAACGAAGCCAAGATAGCAGTCAGTTACAAAACCTGGTGGCAGATGGAAATTTTCTCGCATAGGCAATGCCGGAAAAACGATTTGCTGATTTCGGACATTCACATGCTGGCAATGTTTTGTGTGGCAATGCGCCGCGAAACTTTCGACCAGGTCGGGCCGCTGGATGAACGCTTCGGCATTGGAATGTTCGAGGACGACGACTATTCCATTCGGATCAAACAAGCTGGTTACAGAGTGATTTGCGCAGCGGACGTGTTTGTACATCACTTTGGGCAAGCCGCGTTCGGCAAGCTCATCAAGTCGGGCGATTACAACGATCTGTTTGAAAAAAACCAGCACCTGTACGAAGCCAAATGGCAAACCATCTGGCAGCCTCATCAAAACGTACCGCTCAAACTTGAAAAGCACGAATTCGGCGGCAAAGGAAATTGATGGAACAGGCTGAAGCGTCCAATCCGAAAACGCTGCGGCGCTTTTACTGGCTGTTCTTTTTCGCATTGACGTTGTTCTATCTGTCGCTGACACCCGGAACGATTGAAGGTCAGGGATACAATCAGGAAAACCTGATTGCCGCCAATCAGATCGTCACGAACATCGTCAATTTTGTGACAGGCCAACCCTTGATCCCAACCAAATGGACAAGGCATGGGTTTATAGAGCCGCTGTTTGAATTGCCTTTTGCCGCTGTCAGCCATGCGGCGTTCGGCGATTCAGTAAAGTGGGCAGGACGGTTGATGATCTTTCAACCGATTCTGACGACTTCCCTGCTTTGCACACTGTTGTTGATTTGGGTTTATCGCCTGACAACAAGTTTGCGAATGGCAACGCTGCTGGCTGGATGCGCTGCGCTGGGAACGATGCTGTGGCCTTACGCTTATATCGGGCTGGAAACGACTCAATCGCTGGCGTTGATGGTTGCCGCCTATCTGGCTTTGGGGCGGGAATCCAATAGAAGCTGGCCGGAAGCGTTGTTGTTTGGCATAGCCTGCGCTGTGGCTCTGGCGGTGAAATTGAACGGCGTGTTTCTGGCTCCGGCAATCGGCTTCCTCGTGTTTGAATACTTTGGGCGAAACGGCAGATCGCGCCTGAAGCTGATTAGCACGCTGGCCATCGTAATTGTTTTTTACACTCTAAACCACTTGGCTAAGGCCCGTTACTGGGCGGGAGCGGATGCCGGAACAAATTACTATTGGGACATTTTGGTAGACAGCCCGATAACCGCTGTGTTGCATGCGTTCGCGTATTTCGGTTCGCCGAACAAAAGCCTGCTGATCTTTTGCCCTGTTCTGCTACTGAGCTTTGTAGCGTTGGGCAAGGCCTGGCGGCAGCAACCGCGCATCGTAATTTTCACTTTGCTGGCGTTTGGCGGTTTGACCGCAGGGTTTTCAATCACGCGAATGTGGGCGGATGAAACCTGGGGACCACGATATTTGCACGCAACCATCGCACCGTTGATTTTGTGTTTGGCTGCGGCTAAATCGGCGACGGTATTTTCCTGGCAAAAAGAACTGCCGGTTCTGGCGTTGTTAATTTTAGGATTTGGCGTTTCTCTATTGGGC
>CAZXHW010000943.1:0-3191 GCA_964639915.1 uncultured Heliomicrobium sp. | reverse complement strand
ACAATAATGCTCTCGCCGGAGATGGAAACGGTTCGGCCAAATTCGTCGCCACCCGACGCATCCGCGGCGAATATCTTCGCCTGTTCCGTCCAGGTATTTCCGTTGCGGACAAAAACATATGCCGCACCTTGACTGGCAGCGGTCATGCCCAAATCGGCTTGTGTCGCGCCAATCACAATCGTGTTGCCATTAATTCCGACACCGTACCCAAAAAGATCGCCGGCTCGGCCGTCGTTCGCCATCAATTTTTGCTGAAAGACCCAGTTGGTTCCGTCGTAGACGTAAACGTAGGCTGAGCCCTGACCGGGATTGGCGCCAACAGTGTCGCCGGAAGCGCCTATCACCAACGTGTTCCCGTCAATTTCCACCGCGCCGAGTTGTGCGAGCGAGCGCCCGTCAGGCACCACGATTTTCGTTTCGTTATAGACAAGCGTTTCCAGCGACGGCGGTCGCGGCGCGGTTGCTGTTTTGATTGCCGCGCTCGGCAACGTGAGAGCCGATGTCGCTCGCGCCTGGGTTGTGCCGTACCCGTGGTACGTAAGCCCAAGTAGCACCGCGCAGCCAAGCAGAAAAATGATGAAGTTGATTGAAAGTCGTTTTTTGGATTGATTGAGTCTGAGCATGAATGCACCTCGTTTGGATTTGGTCATGATGGTTATCTCCTTTTTTTGGGTTTTTGACCTTTCATTCAACTAAGGCGCAGCGCGGTAATCAGGAAGCTCATGCGGGATAAAAAATTGACTTGCTTCAGACGCAAGACTTAAGCTGCGCGCCATACCCTTTATCTTTAGCGAGACGGCGTGACAGGCCGAAATCAGCGCAGGAGGTGAGAAATGGAGAAGTCTTCGCCGACTGACGTGACGCAATTGCTGCTGGATTGGAACGCGGGCGACCAGAGCGCGCTCGACCGCCTTGTTCCGCTTGTGTACGACGAATTGCGCCGCATGGCCGCCCGGCAGTTGCGCCGCGAACGCACGGACCACACCTTGCAACCGACGGCGCTGGTGCATGAAGCCTGGCTGAGGCTGGCGCAGACCGACCGGCTGACCTGGCAGAATCGCGCTCACTTCCTTGGCGTGGCATCGGAGCTGATGCGCCGCATCCTGGTGGATTCAGCGCGGCGGCACAAAGCTGAGATACGCGGTGGCGGTGAAACCCGCTTGGCATTGGATGAAGCGCTGGGCGTTTCCAATCAGAAAGAGGTCGGGTTACTCGCGCTTGACGATGCGCTGACCAGCCTGGCCGCGCTTGATCCGCGCCAGAGCCGCATTGTCGAATTGAAATATTTCGGCGGTTTGGAAATTGAAGAGATCGCCGAAGTCGTCGGCATCTCACCCGCGACAGTTAAACGCGATTGGCAGTGGGCGCGCGCCTGGCTGCAGCGCGAAATCAGCCGGTAGCCATAAATCATCAACAATGAACGAACATTACCAGCAGCTCAAGGAATTATTTCAATCCGCTGTGGAACTCCCGGCGAATGAACGCACGGCCTTTCTCGACTTAGCTTGCCAGGCGAATCCCGCGCTGCGAGTCGAAGTGAACGAGTTGCTCGCAGCGCACGAACAGACCGGCTATCTTGACGCCACCGCGTTGCTGTCTGGCGCGATGCTCGATGACGCCGCACTAACGCACCCTACTGCCGACGAACCAATGACGGGCCAACGTATTGGACCGTACAAAATTCTGCGTGAACTTGGACACGGCGGCATGGGCACCGTATTTCTGGCCCTGCGCGACGACGATCAATTCAAAAAGCGCGTGGCAATCAAATTAATCCGGCGCGGAATGGATACCGATTCGATCATTCGGCGTTTCCGCCACGAGCGCCAGATTCTGGCTTCACTTGATCACCCGAACATTGCGCGTCTGCTTGACGGCGGCGCGAACGAAGACGGGTTGCCTTACCTGGTGCTGGAATATGTCGAAGGCCAGCCGATTGATGAATACTGCGACCGGCATCAGCTTTCGACCATCGAACGGCTGGACATCTTTCGCAAGGTCTCGGCCGCAGTCCATTACGCGCATCAGAATCTGGTTGTCCACCGCGACCTTAAGCCAGGCAATATTCTGGTGACTGCTGATGGCACGCCGAAGCTGCTGGATTTCGGCATCGCCAAAATCCTCAACCCCGAACTCTCCGGCCAGACAATTGACCCCACGTTGACGGCGATGAAGCTGATGACGCCAGGTTATGCCAGCCCGGAACAGATTCGCGGCGAAGCGATCCCCACGGCCAGCGATGTCTACTCGCTTGGGGTAATCTTATATGAACTGCTGACCGGCCATCGTCCATATCACGTTTCCACGCGCGCTCCGCACGAAATTGCGCGTGTCATCTGCGAAGAGGAACCGCCCAAACCCAGCGCTGTTGTGATACGCGCCGAAATAATTACAGGCAGCGACGGCAGCGAAAAGGAAACCATCACGCCACAACAAGTGAGCCGAGCGCGCAATGAACCGCCGGAGAAATTGCGCCGCCGTCTGGTCGGCGATCTGGATAGCATCGTGTTGATGGCGCTGCGCAAAGAACCGAGGCGGCGCTATACATCAGTTGAACAATTCAGCGAAGACCTGCGGCGTTATCTGGACGGGCTGCCGGTGGTGGCAAGCCGCGATACCTTCACCTATCGCGGCGCAAAATTCATGCGGCGGCACAAGGCCGGTGTTGCGGCGACAACGTTGGTTGCGCTATCGCTAATCGTGGGCACGGTCGTCGCCGTGTGGCAAGCTCGGATCGCCGCCCGGCAGCGCGATGCGGCGCGTCTGGAAAAGGCCAAGGCAGAAAGCATCAACAGTTTTTTGCAAGGGTTGCTCGCCTTCTCCAACCCGGAGATGTATTTGCCCAGCACGCAAAAAGGCCGCGAGATGACAGTCAGGGACGTGCTGGATGCGACCATCCCGCTGATCGAACGCGATCTGGCAGAGCAGCCGGAAGCCAAAGCCGCCATCCAACGCACGATCGGCAACAGCTATGCCGGACTGGGGCAGTTCGAGCTGGCCGAAAAATACATTCGGCTGGCGCTGGAGGGCAATCTCAAGCTTTACGGTGAAAACCATCCTGAAACAGTCAGGTGCCTGACGTCGCTCGCAGGTTTCCTATCCAATAAGGGAGACACCATCGGCGCGGAAGCCCTTTATCAAAAGTTGATCCCGATATACCGCCGACAGCAGCAGGAAGGCAAAGTCAATGC
>CAZXHW010000942.1:1317-3193 GCA_964639915.1 uncultured Heliomicrobium sp. | reverse complement strand
GCACGATATGGCCAACATGTCATCGCCTAAAGCAAAAGACCCGCATGCCGGCCACAACATGGCGGGTATGGCAGGCAAAGCTCCCGCCACTTCCATTCCCGGCAGCGAACCGGTAAAACACAATGGTGATCGCCACGGATCGGGAAACCAAACCATTCCCGAGGAAACTCGCGCCCGCCTCAACGATCCAGGGATCGGGCTGGGAAACGACGGTTGGAAAGTTCTCGTTTACACGGACCTGAAGAGTCTTACTCCATATCCGGACCAACGCCTACCTGAGCGCGAGCTTGAGATCCATTTAACCGGGCACATGGAGCGCTTCATGTGGTCCTTCGATGGTAAAAAATATTCCCAAGTCAAAGACCCGGTTCGCTTCCACCTCGGCGAGAGATTGCGATGGACATTCGTCAACGACACGATGATGGAACATACGCTTCATCTTCATGGTATGTGGATGTACCTTGAAAACGGTACAGGCAACCTCTTACCGCGTAAGCATACGGTTCTGGTCAAACCGGCTGAACGACTATCTGTCGCGATTACGGCGGATGCCGAGGGGCCTTGGGCGTTTCATTGTCACCTCCTGCTGCATATGGAAGTCGGCATGTTCCGCGTTGTTCTTGTCGCTCCTGAAAACGCAAGGACTCAAGCATGAGGACTAACTGCTGCGCTGGGCTGTTCGTCTTAGTCTTCGTCGCAATTGCTGATTTGTACGGCCAGGCGCAGACTTCCCGCAAAGACACAGAAACTAAGTTTCCCAGTCCGGTCGACGATCGTATGCTGCATACCTTTGTCCTGGCGGACGTCTTTGAGCACCGCCCAAAGGCTTCGGACAGCGACTTTCGGTGGGATGTGGAAGGTTGGCGCGGCGGTGATTACAACCGGCTGTGGTTCAAAAGTGAAGGAGAACGAAACACTGCTTTAAAAGCGGATTACGATATCGATCTTCAACTCCTTTATGGTCGTTTCGTCGCGCGCTATTACGACATCCAAATAGGAACTCGTTTAGAGACGCAATCGTATCAAGGACGCAATGTCACCCGCGCACATGCGGTCATAGGCTTGCAAGGGCTCGTACCGTACCGCTATGAGTTGGAGCCTCAACTATTCATTAGCCAAAATGGTGACGTTTCGGGAAGGGTATCGTTCACCAGGGACTTGTTATTGACCCAGCGGGCCGTGCTACAGGGACGGATCGAGTCGAACTTCGCCGCGCAACGGGTGGAGCGCTTCACAACGGGCCGGGGCTTGAACAACATTGAAGCGGGATTGCGCCTCCGCTATGAATTCAGCCGAAAATTCGCTCCATACATCGGGGTCTCCTTTGATCGAAGTTTTTTCGAAACTGCGAGGTTGGTCATCCAGGAGGGTGGTGACCCGTCCCAAGTCCGGTTCGTGGTTGGCATCAGGATGTGGAGGTGATTCACATATCGGAAGGAGCAGTTAGACTCAGACACACACTACCATCGGCGCTTACTGGTCGCTTGCAATCTCCAGTTGATAGCCGGAATTCATCAAAGCGAGGGCGCCACGCTCACAACAAATGTCGTTTTAATTCTAGGAGTAAATCATGATCTTCAAAATTCTTCAGACAGCCACGCTTGGAGTGGCCGCTCTTGTTCTGGCAGCACATCCCATTTTGGGCTCCGAACCGGCTCCCAATCCCCGTCAGGCCCGCTTTGAAATTCGGTTCATGGAAAACATGATCGACCATCACCAAGGGGGAATTGAAATGTCACGACTCTGCGTGGAGAAGGCCGTTCACTCAGAATTGCGGCAAATCTGTCAAAGCATCATCGCCGCACAGTCCTCGGAGATCCAGTTGATGCAGAGCTGGTTAGGAAGTTGGTATGGAGAATCGCACACCCCCAGGAGT